>CALFPI010000502.1 GCA_937919035.1 uncultured Gemmatimonadaceae bacterium | reverse complement strand
CGCCGTCCTGGTCGGCATCCCAGCCGCCGGGGATCCAGCAGAACTCGAGCGCCCGGCGCACCGCCGGCCACAGCCCTCGCAGCCACGCGTCGTCGCCGCACAGCTGCCACTCGCGGTAGACCTTGACGATGCAGCCCATCTGCCCGTCCGCCGCACCCTTGCCGAAGGCCTGGGCCCTCGTCAGGGGCAGGTTGACACGAAAACTCATCAAGCCACTGTCGGCAGTGGCGTGCTGGAATTCGACCTCGCGCATGCCCCGCGCCAGATCACCGTAGAGAAAGGCCAGACTCTGTTCGTAGTTCCATACGTGAGTGCAGGAGCCGTGACAGCAGCCACTGTGATCGCTGTAGCCCTCCCAGCCATACAGGTGACCGTCGGGCGTACGGAAACAGGTCTGCGTGCGCAGCGTACTCAGGTTGAACAGCGCCGCCTCTTTCACCACGGGCGGCAGATCACTGCTGCAGAAGGCGTTGACGAACTGCACGGTACGTCGCTCCAGTGACGACAGGCGCCCGGCGGTCTTGCGCACCACATCCCAGGCGTCGGCAAAACGCCCGGTGTACTCGTTGCCGATCCGATCATCCTCGGCACTGCAGCCCTGCTCCTTGTCGCAGGGCGTCCACGTGTGCCGATTCGGAAAGTGCCAGGTGATGACGAAGGTCAACGATCGTTCCCCGCCGGCGGGCACGCTGGTCTCGGCAGCGAGAGACGCGATCGGCATGGCCTCGCCATCGGCGGCGCGATCCTCGAGTCGACCGTCGCCGTGAAAATCGTCCCAGAAGTCGAGGACCGACGTCCCCCACCCCGCCTTCTTCCACGCCAGTCGCGATGACACTCGGGGCGCCGTCGTCGCCAGTGCCAGGCTGCCCCACTGCGGCGCCGTTGGCTCGACACCGGCAGAATCCAGCAGGATGCCCTGCATCCCCTGCATCTTCCGGCGGCGGTTGCGGTTGCCGACACACGTCCCCTCGGCGCCATCGGCACCAACGAAGTTCGGCACCGACAGACAGACCGATGCCTTGACCGTTTTCTTACCCGGATTGCGCAACACGCAGCGCAGTACCGCCAGCGGCAGGGACGACGCCTCCGTGTCGGCAGGGATCATGGGATTGAAGGCTTCCAGGCGTGCCTGCAGCGGCACGTCCGGGTCACTCAGGTGCACCTGACCGAGAGGATAGGCCGTGTCGAAGCGCGCCTCGCGGAATCGTGGCCAGCCGTGATTGGCGGCAACGGATCCCATGGAGCCCTGGATCTCGTGCGCCGGCACCGGTCCCTCCAACAGGCGTGTCACCGGCGCCTGGCCCGCCGCCTGCGCCCGCAGACAGAGGAAGGGTGCCCCGCTGAAGCGCGGACCCGGCACGTAGCCTTTCGCCGGCCGGTTCATGACCTCCCAGTCACAGAGATTGCCGCGCCCGCCGAGGGACACCGTGCCCGTACCGATGCCGCCCAAGGGCAGGGCGATACGCTGCAGGTGTTCGCCCTCGTACGAGCGCAGGACGGGCCAGTTGGATTGGGTTGCCATGATGCTGATTGTACGGCACCTGGACCTGCGCAGCCAACGATCGACCTGCGCAGCCAACGGCCGACCCGACTGCTAGACCCGTTCCGCCTCCACCATACGGATGTCATCGATGCCGTAGTGCAGCATGGCGAGCCGCTCGAGACCGAGGCCCAGTCCCACCGCCTTGATGCGGGTCGAATCGTAGCCCAGCCGTTCGACGACGCCTGGCTTCATGCGCCCCCAGCCAGCGATGGTCTGCCAGTCGTGTCCCTGCCACTGGGCCGAGATCTGCCAGCCGCGCTCACAGTACAGCGAGTATGACGTCGGTTCGATGCGCAGACGTGCATCGACATTCAGCGCCTCGATGAAGGCGGCGAAGGGTTCCATGATGCGCCACTCGCTGAGCCCCGCCTCGATCCACAACACCTCCGCCTGATGGAAAGCATGCAGTCGGGTCTGGCTCTCCTCGTCACCGATGCGGTAGGTCTTACCCGTGGTAATCAGACGGGATGGCGCACCAGGTTGCGCAGCCGCCAGCAGCATGGGCACAGTCAACTCCCGCCGCAGACCTTGCTGGCGCGCTGCGTCTGCCAGATAGTCCTCAACGGCTGAGTCCCCTGCATCTCCCAGGATGCGGCGCACGGCATCCGCATCAATCTCCTCAGGCAGATCGACACAGGTGAAATCAGCGTAGGTCTGCCGGAACTGCTGCCAGATGGCCCCCACGGGGTTCTCCGGAATCGCCGTCAGATTCGGCTTCGACAGCAACTCAACGATACGTTGCGGGAGTTCGGTGCTGTTCATGGTCATCTCCTGCTTCAGGCGTTCGCGGACGCGTTGCAGACGTTTGCGCACGGCCATCTCGCTGATCCCCAGTTCTTCCGCCAGGCGCGCCGTCGTCCAGCCGCCGTGGTAGTAGCGGTCACACAGACGGCGATCTTCATCGCCCAGGCTGATCAGGGCTCGCGCCAGCGACGCCTGGTCCTGCCCGTCGTCCGCTTCCGGCGCGGCGATCCGCTCCAGGTCGATATCGGCGGCAAAGAACCCGTGGCTCGCACGCAGGCGGTTGAGCGCCATGTTCCGCGCTATGCGCTGCAGCCAGGCCAGCATGGCGCCGGTGTCCTGCACTGTGCCCAGTCTGTGGAACGCGTGCAGATAGACCTCCTGCGCCACGTCCTCGGCATCTGCGGGGTCATGCAGGATCCGGCGGGCAACCGACTCGACACTCGCTCGGGTCAGTTCGACGATGCGGCCATAGGAGACCACGTCGCCGCCCCGGGCGGCAACTGTCAGATCGGCAAGATGATCACGTTCGGCTTCGTCCATTCTCTTTCACCCACCTGCAGGACACACAAACGGACAGATTGTGACGGACCCATTCCCTATTTCCGCCCGCCGGACGCATCCTGGATCCGCGCCGGCGCCAGGGTCAGTGCCTGCCGAATGGCGAAGCAGTCGGGCCGCTCGATCCGCTGGCCCATGACGGCCGCTGCCTCGCGGATCTGTTCGGCCGTCTTGATGCCGACGATGGCGACCTGCACGGCAGGATGCTCCAGGGTCGCAGCGAGGATCAACTGGTAGAGGGATATGCCGTATTTTTCAGCCAGCGGCTGCAGCGACTGCACGGCGGCACAGATGGCGCGGAATCGTTCGCCCTTGAAATCAGCATGATGCTCGCGGAAGTCGCTGAAGGTTTCACTGCCATCATACTTGCCCGTGAGCAGGCCCTTGTGCATCGGTGAGTACACCATCACCCCCACGTTCTCACTCTCACAGTAAGGCAGCAGGTCTTCTTCGATGCCGCGCTCAAGCAGGCTGTACGGCGGCTGCGTGACCTCGTAGGAGCCGGCCGTACGCATGGCCCGATGCTGTTCGACGTTGAAGTTGCTCACGCCGTAGTGGCGGATCTTGCCTGCCTGGCGCAGCTCGTTGAGGGTGTTCGTCACACTCTGTATCGGCGTCAGCGGATCGAAGGAGTGCAGCAGATAGACATCGATGGTGTCGACACCGAGGCGTTTGAGCTGGATGTCACAACGCGTCCGCAGGTTTTCCGGCGACAGATCGGGATAGCGCGTGGCGTCCTCGTTGAAGTGATGCACCACCTTCGTGGTGATGATGACTTCATCCCGCGGCACCTGCGCGACGAAACGGCCGAGCACGGTTTCGGCCAGGCCATCGCCGTAGGCATCGGCCGTGTCATAGAAGTTGATGCCGAGATCGAAGGCGGCCTTCATCGCCGCGATCGCCACATCTTCCGACTGCGGGCCCCAGAAACGTGGCGAGAGCTGCCACGTGCCGAAACTCACGGGGGATACCTGCAGGCCGGTGCTACCGAAGGGTACGCGTGTTGTCATAGAGTGCCTCTGCCTGTTGTGGCCGTGTGTTGGGCTGCATTCATCGGGCTGCATTCATGGGTCTGCCGCCGCGGCGGGCCCTGTCATATCCAGCAGGATGCTCAGCTGGGCATTGGATCATCCATCAGCATTGCCCACCCGCATCCCGTACATGTAGTAGGACTCCCGCGCCATACCCAGGGACCGGTACGTGTCCTGCGCCCGTTCGTTGTCGTGTTCCACGTACAGGCGGATGCCGCGCACGTCAGGATCTGCCTCGGCGCGCTGCTGCACCCAGGCGAAGAGGCGGCGAAACACACCGCGGCGGCGGGCCTCCGCCGGCACATAGACGCTCTGAATCCACCAGACGTTGCCGTCGCGCCAGTCGCTCCACTCGTGGGTCACCATCAGGCAACCGGCGATCCGTCCTTCCCGTTCGGCAACGATATAGAAGCCGGCGCCAACGCCCTGCAGAAAACGTCTCACCCCTCGCGTCACCGTGGCCCGGTCCAGCACATTGCCCTCGGTCTCCTGGGCCAGGCGACAGTTGAAGTCGGCGATGGTATCGACATCCGCCAGCTGCGCCTCACGAATGGTCAACTCGCCAGACAACACTATTTCCCCCACACGCTGCCTGTGGGTCCGGTGTCGGGCCAACGTTCGATGACGGCCTTCTTGCGAGTATAGAACTCGATGCCATCCGGGCCATGCACCCGCAGATCCCCAAAGATGCTGCGCTTGTGGCCACCGAAACTGAAGAATGCCATGGGTGCCGGCACACCGGCGTTGATGCCGATCATGCCACACTCGATCTCGTTGCGGAACTTTCGCGCCGCGCCACCGGAGGCTGTGAAGATCGAATTGCCATTGCCGAAGGGTGTGGCATTGGCAAAAGCGATGGCCTCATCCAGCGACGCCGCCCGCATGACGGACAAGACGGGTCCAAAGATCTCCTCCTGGGCGATGCGCATGGACGGTGTCACATGATCGAATACCGTGGGCCCCACGAAGAAGCCAGCCGCCAGACCATCGGCCAGACCATTGGCCAGGCCTTCAGCCTGCGCCTGGCGGCCATCGAGGCGCAGGGTTGCACCCTCGTCGACGCCGATCTGGATGTAACTCTCGACGCGACGCTTGTGTTGGGCCGTGATCACGGGTCCCATGCCCGTATCAGCCGCCATGCCATCACCCAGTTTCAGCGATTTCGCCAGTTCGATCACGCGATCGACGATCTCGTCGCCACCGGCGACAGGCACCAGCACACTCGACGCCATGCAGCGTTCGCCGGCACAGCCGTAGGTGGAGCCGATCACGGCCGCTGCCGTTTCCTCGATGTCGGCATCGGGCATGACGACGATGTAGTTCTTGGCGCCGCCGAGAGCCTGCACGCGTTTGCCCGCCGCCGCCGCGCTGCGCCAGACGATCTCCGCCACCGGCGTGGAGCCGACGAAGGAGATCGCCTCCACCTGTGGGTGCGCGATGAGCTGTTGCACAACGTCACCCCCGCCATGGACCACACTCAATACGCCATCGGGCACACCCCCATCGTGCATGATGCCAGCCACCAGGGCCCCTGTCATGGGACATTTGTCCGAGGGCTTCAGGATGAAGGTGTTGCCACAGGCGATGGCGACGGGAAACATCCACATGGGGATCATCGCCGGGAAGTTGAACGGACAGGCGCCGGCAACAACACCCAGTGGCTCCCGATAGATATACCCGTC
>CALFPI010000501.1 GCA_937919035.1 uncultured Gemmatimonadaceae bacterium | reverse complement strand
CACACGGCGGCGTCTCTGTCAGATCGCCTCGAGGAAGGCGACCCCACGGTGGTCTCGCGCTCGCACCATGCCGATGAGGGCTACATCTACCTCGACGCCATCGAGATGACGGACGCTGACATCGACATCGCCTGCCAGCGCGTGCAGGACATCCTGACAGCCTGATCCTGTCCGCACGAGACCGGTTCGGGGTGGCCCGGGCCTGATCCCCGGTCCGCCCCGGCTCTATCCCCGGTCCGCCCCTGACTCGATCTGTGTCTCCCGGCAGCCGGCGGCCGTTGTCACCGCAACATCCCACCGGGTGAAGGGTGCCGATGTCTGCACCCGTGCCTCCCCCACGGCGGCCTCGATGTGCACACCCCAGTCACCGATTGCGTGGAACCGCGTGGGTGCCATCGACGCCCGCCGCGCCGCCAGAACGGCAAAATAGGGTTGCCCTGGAGCAGCGTGGGCCCGCAGTGTCAACGCCTGTTCCGCCATGTTCGTCATGCTTGTGCCGGGTGCTGCCGTCCAGCGCGCCGACCGCCACCAGCCTTTGGCGCCTCGCGGTTCATCAAAACCCAGGTGACTGAAACCGCTTGTCGTCAATTGTGGCGCGACGGGGCGCAGCACCTGCACATCGAGATCGATACCAAAACGTCCCGTAAACGTCGCCGTGTCCTTTGTTGTGCGCACGGCATCGGCATGGACCTGCAGGTTCCAGTCCGTCGGTAGCGTGCCATCGATCTCCTCCAGCAGTACCACCACTTCCAGATCATGGATGTAGAGCAGATGCCGGCGCCAGATCTGTGGTCTCGACAAAGGCCATGGGTCCCCGGCCTGACGGAAGTCGTATTCGGCGTCACGATTGGGCCATTCTCCGTGGAAGAACTGATGCGTGACCTGTACTTCTCCACACAGGTAGTCGACACCTGCACCGAGTTGATGGGCCACCATGCGCCCCTGTCGTGGCGCCGCATCTGCTTTGTGAGCAAAACTGATCCGGTTGTGCAGCCACGGGTGGGCATGGAAATTCGGATCGTACTGGGTGCCGAAATCTGCCAGCACGGGCTGTCCCCAGGCGTACCACAGAAAGCTGCCCTCGTCCTGGTCGAAGTGGCCATGACACGGTCCCATCTTCGCCAGCAGGTAGCCTTCGCTGCCGTCCTCGTGCGGCGCCCGCAACACCGCGCCGAGCCCGGCAAACACGCCACTGTGCAACAGATCCTCATCCGCGGTGGCCGCCGGCCGTTCGTGATCCAGCAACAACAGCGGCGGCGACCAGATCGTGTTCTGCTGGTAGTCATGCAGCGAGACCACGTGGGCGCCGCCCCGCTGCCAGGCGCGCATCATGCGGCGGCTGAAATCGGTGCCCGCTGTCGCCTGTGCCGCCCAGGCGAAAATGGCCTGCAGCGTCTGGCACCAGGCATAGACCGTGACATGCCCCAACGTTGGTAACATGCGGTAGCCACAGCGCTCGTCCACGGGTGTCTGCGTGGCGGCGAGGAACTCGAATGCACGCTGCAACACCGGCAGGCGCGCCAGACCATCGTGCCCACGCCGGGCGGCAGCGGCGTGCAACTGCAGGGCATAACCCAGACACACAAGCTGATAGGTGGCCGACTCGTGACAGGCCCCGGAAGGTGTGTGGTAGCCGTCGAGGAAGGCGCCCATCTCAGCCACCGATGTGGCCAGCCACTGCGCCTGCCGTGGATGACCGTCCAGCCATGCCGCTGACATGCCCCGTGCGCTGACGACGTCGGCGTGGAAATTCTGGTTGCCCCGTTCGATGCCACTGTCATTGGCGGGCCAGGCATCACTCAGCCATTGCATTTCGGTGACGAAGGCGAACTGCCGCAATACGTGCGCCCGCTGTTCGTCACGGATGGTTGCTGCCCCGAGGATCAGGTCGAGGCGAATCACCAGTGCCCGGCAGCGCCGTGCCAGCGAGATACCAAGGGCGTCATCGACGCTCGGGCCATAATCGAGCAACAGGTCGACCAGAACGTCCAGTTCCGTTCCCAGTTGCTGGACGGCCTTTGTTGCCCGCGCCTCATCACCCGTGGCCAGAAAGACGCCCGCCGTGTCCTGGCCGAGCGTGCGGGGTGAATCACGCAGATCCAGCCCGGGCCGGGCCTGCGAGTCCAGAATCACATCGTCGGCGTGGGCGGCCAAGCGCTCCTGCAACCAGGACCAGGCCTGCAGGCGTGACCTCACTTCGGGTACGTCCTCGGCACTGAGCCACAGGCGGGGAAATCCGCTCCTGTCAGCAACGGCCGAGTGCAGATCCATGTGCTGCAGATCGTTGAGTGCCGGCCCGTTGAGGCGTGTGTGCAGTCTGTCCAGATCACCGGCGACACCGTCGGTGGTGATGCGTTGGTCGTGGCGATCCAGCACCGCCAGTGCCAGTCTGCGGCGCCCTGACTGCAGCGGAATCCTGAGGTCGAGCCGACCCTGGGCCCGCTGGACGTTCAGGGACAGTCGTTGCAGTCGACCATGAATACGCGTGTGGGAGGGCCGCACCCAGCCGATGTAGAGCAGGTCTGGCCGTGCCTGCCCCCAGCACGTCCAGAAGGCGGCCGCATCACGCGCCCAGTTGTAGAAGGGTCCGATTTCGATGTTGTCGAGTTTGGGCACTTGGTAGATCTGCCGTTTGTGCGTGCCTGTCCCGCCCCGCCAGGCGGCCGGCGAATGGGGGCGCCAGTACGCCTGCTCCGGAGTGCAGATGTCGCCGAGGTGCAACAGCAGATCACCTTCGGCCGTCCCGTCGACCTCGATATCGACACGCAACGCCGGCGACGCCACGTCGGCCTCCCAGGTGAGTGTCACGATCCCGCCGTCAGACAGGTGGAAACTCTGCCGCAGGCGCACGAGCACCGGCCCGTGGGCGAGGACCTCGTCGTGGCGATGGTCGATGTCGGCGCCCGTCCAGGTGATGCCGACCTGCGCCCAGGAGCCGTCGGTCCGACGCAACGCCAGGGGGCCCGCCGACGGCGACGAGCCGGCCCACGCCAACTGCAGACCCGTGGTAGCCGCCATGGTAGCCGTCGCAGTATCTCCAGCGATCACCAGCAACGGTTGCGAACCGGCGTCATCGGGCTCGGGCGACGCGCCTCGAGAATCCTCTGCAGACACGATTTCATAGTGTCGCCGAGCGGAGGCGGGCAGCTCCGCCACGTAGGCCAGGCGGCCGCCATCTATCTGGGCAGGTTGAGACACGCTGCCATCCACCAGAAGCGCCAGGGGCGGCTCCATATGGGCCAGCATCATCGCCAACACGGCGGCGC
>CALFPI010000500.1 GCA_937919035.1 uncultured Gemmatimonadaceae bacterium | reverse complement strand
TGTTCCATGATGCGATCAACACAGTCCGCCCCCTCCAGCTTGTTGACCATGAAGGGAAAGTTCTCCAGTCGCTTCAGCTTGCGGTGCAACGCCACCAATGAGCCTGCGTGGGCGCCGATCTCACCGGCAAACTCCTCGACGTCCGGCCCCTCGAGACTGAGCAACGTGCGCAGCCACGAGTTCTTGTAGATGGCATAGACGAGATAGGCAGATTCGATGGCCGTGGGATTGAGTTTCAGCTCATCCTGCAACGGAGCAATATCTTCGACGGCAATCTGGTCGTAGGAGATGTAGACTTCGTGGTCCGGCTGAATGCCGCGCGCCCGTGTCGATTTGGGATCGAGCGAGAAGATCGCCACGCGGTCGCCGAACAGTTGCTTGAGCCCTTTGACAAAGGTCGTTGACTGCTTGCCGGAGGATTCCTTCATCGCCTTCCAGCCGTACTCGTTGTGCACATCAAAGATCAGGTTGACGGCACGGTCGTAGTGGATGAGACCACAGAGCGCCAATCGCGTCAGAAACGACTTGCCCGTCCCGGTCTTGCCAAAGATGCCATTGGAGCGCTCGGCAAAACGGACCATGTCGATGCACACATCGGTATCCATGTCGAGAGGAGAGCCGATGCTGAAGTACTTGCCCTCGGGGTCCCCTTCTTTGCCGAAGATCCGTGACACGTCCTCCTCTTCCGCCTCCTGCACGACGGAGAAGTGACTGGGGATCGCCTTGACCGGCCGCGGGCCGTCGTCAAAGTCGCGGGAGGTCGGGTCTTTCGGCATCATCAGCATGGGGCGCAGGGAAACGATGTTGTACGTGCCCGTACCTGCCAGCACCTGGCGCAGCAACTCATCGGAGCGGTCTGGTGGATGCAGAAGGATTTCGGAGTTGGTCGCGTCGAGCCGCATATCGGTGACCATCGAAAAGAAATCGTTCTTGTCCCCTTCGATGACGACGAACTTGCCTGCCTTCATATCCTCGACGTTGCGCACGGCATCGAGCTTCATTTCGAGTCCCTCAACCAGAGACCCGCGCGTGATGACACCGATGCGCCCCCGGCGCGACCGCACGCCAGCAACCTTGCTGTGACCATTGCCCTTCAACTGGCCTCTCCCCGTCCCCAGGTCGTCATCCGTCGAATGAGTGAGCTCAGCCGGTCGTAGTCGTCACGCAACACGCGTGACAGCTCCGATCCCATCACACCCAGATAGTCCCGTGTGGACCCCTGCCGCTGTTCGAGGGCATGGCGCAGCGTCGCCAGCAACAGCTCATCCGTGGGCACTCCCGGAGCCTCGAGCAGACTGCGCAGGAACTGGGGATCCTCGGTGACGACCCGCACTTGCGCCGCATCGCAGGGGAAGACGAAACTGTGAATCCGCGCCGGCTGTGGTGGGAACCGGTGCACCATCGCCTCGCCCTCCAGATAACCGAGGACGAGGACTTCGAACTGCGTGCGCAACAACTCGAAAATCTGTGGTTGCTCGCGGCGCAATTCGGCCTCGGTCTTGCCGTAGGCCATGGGTCGGCGGTTGGGTTCGCTGGATTGAGTGCGGGCGTTGTGTACCACGCCCACCAGTTGCTGACCGTCGGATTCAATGCGCACGAAAGCGCCGAAGTCGGGCGCGCCGTGCAGACGTCGCGCCTCGGCGATCAGCGTGGTCGTCGAACTCTCCACGACCTCACCCACACGCGCCGCCGCCGGGCCCGAATCCTGGTCGTCTGGTATGGGCGAGCGGGATAGGGGTCGTGTGTCGCTGTCGAGAAAGCTTTCGAGACTGCGGGTCCCGGTCACCTCACTCCCGGTCACCTCACTTCCAGTCACCTCAGTTTCTGCCATTTTCGATCACCGTCATGATTCCATCACTTTCACACGCCTACGGTGCGTTTGCGCAGGCTCTTGCGCGAAATCCTGGCACCGACGTCGTTGCGCACGAACACCTCTTCGAGGTGGCGATAGAAGCCTTCCCGCTCGGGGCCACGGACGACGGCGCGTTCATGGGCCTCGGCGAGACTCACCGGGTACCCGCCTCCCTTGGCGGCCTGATCGATGATTGTCGCATGCACCAGTTGCAGCAACTCTTCGTCTTCGGCCACGTATCGCGGCACCTCGACCCGGCCGATTTCATCCCCGGCATGGATGTAGAAGAAGAAGATCTGGTGTACACCGTAATCCTCGAGCACGCGGGAACCACTCTCGAAGAGAGCGGAGCGCTCGCCTGGCTGCAGAATCTGCCGGAACAACACGGCGTCTGACACACTCTCGACGGATGCACAGGGCGGCACCTGTCCGAGCCAGGGACAACGATCACAGTCGGCACCACCCTCTACGGGACAGATACCGACGCGCAGGGCGTTGACCACCTCGGGGCTACCCGGGCGACTGATGTACCCGGCGATGGGAATTCGTCGACTCGCCAGCAGATCGAAACTCGACACGAGGGCCGTCAGGCTTGCCTGGCGAAAATCGGGGGGCCGTCCCTCGAGTCCCCAGAATACGAGGGTGCCATCGGTGAGAGCGACCGTCTCGTGGCCGGCTGCCTGTGACGCCGCCGCCAGCTCGGCCAGTTCCGTGAGTTCCAGAAGAGACCGGCGAAAGCCGACCATATCACGATTGATCGCAGTCCGGCGACCGCCCCACTGCGGATAAAGATCATCGTCGCGCCAGTACAGACTGGGACGACTGCTCAGCAAGGGGCGCTCGTCGGTGCCGTAGTGCAGCAACACGTATCCGATGTTGAGCAGATAGCAGGGGGATATTTCGTGGCGGTCCGGAAAAATCTGCGACCCGTCCGTGGCGGCCACACTGAGACGTTCGGGCCTGTCCGGCGCCGTGCACCCCTGCGCCAGAGGGCCAGAGACGATTCGGGGCACCATCCATGACGAGCGGCTGCGGTCGAGTTGTTGCTGCAACGCCGGCCAGTCGCTGCTCCACCGCTGCAACTCGGTGACGGCCACCCGGACACGTGCGTCAAAGGCGGCGGTGCCGCCTTCGGCATGATCTGCTACCATGGAATTGATCTGGTGCCGAACGGCGGAAAGATCGAGCACGCTAGGGTCCGACCCAGCTCTTGCCGCCATCGGATGAGCGTCTTGTGACCAGCCGCCACTGGGCCAGGTCCTTGCCTTCGAGGCGCCGGACGTCGGCGGCGCTCGTGACAGACTGTTCGATGCCGACCTCACCGGTTCCGTCGGCGCGATTCGTCTCGATCCTCAGACTGTCGAATTCGACATCGTCCGCCAGCACTACCAGGATGGCGTGTTGCACACGCATGTGTCTGAGTTCCAGTGCCTCAGACTCAATCTTTGTCACCCGGAAACGGATCTGTACCTGATTGAGGTCGGGATCACGCTGGACACCGTAGAAACGACCGAAATCGCCGTCGATCAGTGCGCGGATCTCGTCGATGTGGGCATTGACAGCCACCCGAGGCCGACGTTCACGGTCACGGGGGGCCGGTGAAGCGTCGGTGTCGTCGGTGTTGTCCAGAGTATCTTTGGCTCTTTCGGCAACCTGCACCGATAACGACGGCTCAAAGCCTTCGAGTGAGGGTCCCCAGATCCAGGCCTCGAGCTGAAACTTCACCCAGCGGCCATCCTGGCCGACCTCTTCGATGGTCGCCCCCTGAACCAGGGTGCCGATCTGTCGCCCTTCGGGGGCGGTACGGATGTTTTCTGAGGTGTTGGCGACCTGATAGGTGCGCGAAGCGCGCAACTGTGTCACGCCGACGCCGGCGAGCAAGCCCAGTAGTACAGGCACAAGTGTGGGCAGAAGTCTGGCAGATGTTTTCATTGCCGGCCAAGCTACCGGGGCTCCGAAACCCTGTCAAGAAATTTGACCCCACCGGCAAGGTATTGGGGTCGCCTGTCCATCAACCGCTACATACTGCGGTGTCCGTATCAGCCACCACCTTGTTGCAGGCGATCGGCCAACAGGGAAACGCCAGCGTAGGCCAGAGTGAGGACTGTGGCGATGAGCACCGCCAGACCAACAAGCAAGGCAGGCTCGTGTCGCGGAGGGCGGGGTGGGTGGTGGTAAGATCCGAACATCATAACCTCTTGAGGTGTCGGCCAAAGGAATCAGGCCGATACAAGACGTTGGGGGGTGTCGTGTCGAGGATGGTCAATCTGCACCCATCCTCCTTACTATTAAGGGATAAGAAAGGCTTGCTGCGGGTCATTTGGAATCCCGCTCAACGTATCTTTCAATCACACAGAAAGATAACAACCGAACCTTCCGTATGGCCGCCCCAGACCAACTCGACGAAACCACATCCATGGATCGCGAAGCTCTCGTTGAGGCGATTCTCGATCTCGAACGTGATCGAGACACGCAACTCGAGGATGAGGGTCTCGCCCAGGATCTTTCCGCTCACATCAAGCACTATGTGGACGAACTGGTCTCTCTGCGGGGTGACGGCGATGTAACGGAAGGCGACTCTGCAGATGACCCTGAGGATGGCGGAGGCGAGGAGGGCGGAGGCGAGGATGGCGGAGGCGAGGATGGCACAGATGAGAGTGACACGGTCGCGCAACAGCAGAAACGGCGCAAGCGCAAGGGGCGCAAGAAGGCGGATCTGCCAGTCGGTCCGGTTCC
>CALFPI010000499.1 GCA_937919035.1 uncultured Gemmatimonadaceae bacterium | reverse complement strand
CACTACGCGGATGATTTCATCGCCCGGGAGTTTGTTGAGGGGGAGATCTTTCTGGCGCTGGACCCGCTGCTCAGCATCTCCACGGCCATCGCCGCCCGGACGTGGATCTGGTCGCTGGCGTGGGCGGGGGTGATGCTGGGGATCGGCATCCTGGTGCCACGGGGTTTCTGTGGTTACGTCTGTCCCCTGGGCACCCTGATCGATCTGTTCGACTGGGCCGTCGGCCGACAGGTGGACCGCTTTCGGGTGCAGGGGCGAGGCTGGTGGGTGCACCTCAAGTATTACCTGCTTGCGGGGACGCTGGTTGCTGCCGCTTTCGGGGTCCTGCTTTCGGGGTTTGTCGCGGCGATTCCCGTCATCACGCGGGGCTTCGTCTTCGTCCTGGCGCCGCTGCAACTCGGACTGGCCAGGGGCTGGTATCAGGTACCGCCGCTGAATGCGGGCCACTTCGTTTCCATCCTGCTCTTTCTGGGGGTCCTGCTGCTGGGCTTGATGCGGCCGCGGTTCTGGTGCCGCTACGTCTGTCCCACAGGGGCGGTCTTTTCGGTGGGCAACCTCTTTGCCAGCGCAACGGAGCGCAAAGTGGAGAGTGCCTGCATCGACTGCGGCAAGTGCGTGGAGGTCTGCCCCTTCGACGCCATAAAAGAGGATTTCACCACCCGCACGGCAGACTGCACGCAGTGCCAGACGTGCGCGGGCGTCTGCCCGCCGAAGGCGATCAAGTTCGTCGAACGCTGGAATGGCGTGGAGCTCAAGGATCCAGGAACTGAGACGGAGGTTGCCGTATCGCGTCGCGGTTTTCTGGGCGCTGCTGCGGGCGGCATGGTCGCCGTGCTCGGTATCGAGTCGGTTGCCACAGGAGCAGAACAACAACTGCCAGTGCGACCACCGATGAGTGTGCCCGAAAACGAATTCCTCGACATGTGTATCCGCTGCGGGGCGTGTTTCAAGGTCTGTCCCAATTCCGTTCTGCAGCCGCAGGGCTTCTCCGGGGGACTGGAGGGACTGTGGACACCCCGGGTCGTGGCGGACTGGTCCGGTTGCGAACCCAGCTGCAACAATTGCGGCCAGATCTGTCCCACGGGCGCGATTCGCGCCCTCGGCCTCGATGAGAAGCGGGTTGCCAGGATGGGGCTCGCCGAGGTGAAACCGAACTGTCTGCCCCTGGCGGGCGAGCAGGAATGTCAGCTCTGTGTGGATGAGTGCAATCGGGCGGGCTACGAGGCGATCGAGTTCGAACGCGTCTATCCGCAGATCGATGCGCAGGGATTCCCGGTGGAGGGGACCGGTTTTGCCGCGCCCGTCGTCGTTGCCGACAAATGTGTGGGGTGCGGTCTCTGTCAGAGCGTCTGCCACCGGATCAATGTGAAGGGCCGGAGCCTGCTGACAGAAAGCGCGATTGTCGTTTACGCCGGCCCTGGGAAGCAAGACCGGATTCTGCATGGGACGTATACGGACCTGCGGCAACAGGAGCAGGACGCGCGCGAGGAAAAGGTGCGACAGCAGAGCGAGGCGTTTGGCGAGTTTTTCTGATGCTCCCGTGACGATCCCCGCATGGCAATTGCACAGACCTCTGTCGTCGGGACCTGTCGTCGGGGCCTTGGATCCGAGGGTGCCGAACTCACGATGGGTGTTGACCTGCTAGCGCTTGTCTATCGGTCCCAGCTCTTGCGGTACTGGATCTTGCGCTCGCCCCGCTCCCCGACGATCTCGAACACCGGCGACTCATGTCCGCCCCAATGCGGCGGGCCCGGCTTGTCGGAGGACTCCACCGTCACGTCGGCACGATCGAATACGTCATCCCGCAGCCGGGTGCCCAGGCCGGGGCCTTCCGGCGCCAGCAACTGGCCGTCGACGACGCGGATGTTCGGCTCCACCACATCTGCGTACCAGCCACCTTTACCATAAAAAGCACGGCATGTCTCCATGAGCCAGGCATTCGGCGCGTTCATGCAGATGTGGGCACAGGCAAAGACATTCACGGGACCCGTCATGTCGTGCGGCGCAACGGGACGCTGTTCTGCCTCCGCCATGGTGGCAATCTTCTTGGTCTCGGTGATGCCACCTGTCCAGATCAGATCCGGCATGACCACTTCGGCAGCACCCGCCCGCAGGTACTCGCGGAACTGATACTTCGACACGAGGCGCTCGGAGACGCACACAGGGGCGATGATCTCCTGCGCCAGCGTCACGTGGTTCTCGACGTTCGTCGGCTGGATCAACTCCTCCTGCCACATCATGTCGAAGGGGTCCATCGCCTGACCGATGCGGATGGCGTTGTTCAGATTCCAGCGACCGTGACCATCGTTGGCGATGTCGAGTTGATTGCCGACGGCGTTGCGCATCGCTTCGATCGGCTTGAGCATGAGTGCCAGATCTTCGGCCCGCAGGTCGACCCCACGGGACAGGTCCGCAAAAGGATCTGTGAAGGCCCACTTCATGGCGGTGATGCCGTCGTCGAGCAGGCTTTTGGCGAGCGTGCCCGCATCGATCATCGACAGCTCCATGTCGCGGTTTTCGCCCCACTGGCCGGTGGTGTTGTACGTCCGGATGCGGTCCCGGCAGGCGCCGCCGAGCAGGTTGTAGATCGGTTGCCCGGCGACCTGTCCGGCAATGTCCCAGAGCGCGATGTCAATCGCCGAAATGGCCCGCGCCTCGGCGCCGGCATAGCCGTAGGCGTTGGCCATGTCGAACATGTCCCGCCAGTGGCGCTCGATGGCGGACGCCTCCTGACCGATGAGCAGGGGCGAGAACATCTCGTGCACCGCACCGGCAACGGAACGAGGACCGAACCAGGTCTCGCCCAGGCCGATGTAGCCGGCATCGGTGTGCACACGAATCCACGTGGCGGCGGCGAACTGCTTCAGGTGGATGGTCTCGATTCTGGTGATCTTCATTGGCAGGCCTTTGGGTTTGGGACGCACTCCTGGGGAATGATCGGTGTTGGGCTATTGGGTCATTGGGCTATTGGGCGATCCAGCCGAAACCGAGCGCGCCCCCGGGATCGAGCCCGCCACTGAGGCAGCTCTGCAGTCGGATCGTGATGGTTTTCAGTCTCATAGTGACGGACAAATCTAAGTCATCGGCGTGACAGTTGATGATTCCAGGGGTTGACCACGTCAGCCGAAGGCATTTCTCTGCTCTGTCCGCCGGTTCACTCACTCGGCACAATCACTCGGCACATCCGCTCGACATAGATCGGATCTCAATGACGCAGATCATTTCCACCGTTGATTTCGAGCAGGAGGGCAAGCAGATCGGCTGGCTTCGGGTGCCACACTCGGTGACCCGCAGTGCCTACGGGACGTTGCCGATTCCCATTGCCGTCATCCGCAACGGCCCGGGGCCGCTGGTCATGCTCAGCGCCGGCAATCACGGCGACGAGTACGAGGGGCAGATCGTGTTGACGCGGTTGATTCAGCAATTGCAGGCGGATCAGATCCGCGGCGGCCTCATCATTCTGCCCGCCCTCAACCTGCCTGCCGTGCTTGCCGCGACGCGGGTGAGTCCACTGGACGGCGGCAATCTGAACCGCGTGTTCCCGGGCGATCCGGATGGGGGACCCACCTGGAAGATCGCCGACTTCGTTGAGCAGGTGCTGTTACCGAAGGTGGACGTCGTCGCCGATTTTCACGGTGGTGGCGCCTCCCTCGACTACCGGCCCCACGCCAGTACTCACTATGGGCCCGATGCGCCCGATGAGCACAAACGGCGCAGTCTCGAAATCGTCAAGACGCTGGGCGTGCCGCACGTGATGATCTTCGAGCGGCGCAACAAAGCCATCGGCTTGCCCGATGCGGCGATCCGTCAGGGGGTCATCTCCATCGGCGGCGAGTATGGCGGCATGGGCAGCGTCTCGCGGCCCGGCGTGCAGCTGGTGCAGCAGGCGGTGGATCGTCTGCTGGCGTGTCTGGGTATCAAGGGGGAGCTTCCTGCCGGTCTACCGGAGCCTGAGATCCTGCACATATTCGGGCCTGCTGCGTACGCCTACGCCCCGGAACCGGGGGTGTTTGAACCGGCTACCGAGCTGGGCGATCAAGTGCATGTCGGTGACCTGTGTGGTCATGTGCTGTTCCCGGAAAATCCAGCCCGGAGTTCCGTGCCGGTCTTCTTTAAAGGCGAAGGGGCGGTCGTCTGCAAACGTCATCCCGGCCGTGTCGAGGCCGGTGACTGTGTCGCCCATCTTGCGGCGCCCCTCAATGCCTGACAGCCTTCTGGTAGCCGCCGCGCAGATCGACACCGATACCGATTTGCCGGACAACCTGGCAAAGATCGAGGCCCGCATGCAGGAGGCAGCGGCCCTGGGTTGCCAGGTCCTGCTGTTCCATGAAGGCTGCCTGACGGGCTACCCCGATGCCGAGCAGGTCAAGGGCATCGATTTTTCCTGGATCGAGGCAGCCGAGCAACAGATCCAGAAGTTGGCAGGCCAGCTTGGCATGGCTGTGCTGCTGGGCACGACGAGCCGCCGCGACGGGCAGGTTTTCAACGACCTGCTCATTATCGATGCCGATGGGCGGCGCCTGGGCCGCTACGCCAAGACCTGGCGCGCCGGTGAGCCCTGGTACGCCGCCGGCAGTGGGCCCGTAATCTTCCGTGTGTGCGGCGTGGAGGCGACGGCGATCATCTGTCATGATCTGCGTTATCCCGAACTGACGCGCCTCGGTGTCGCCGCCGGGGCACGGATCGTTTTCATCGCCAACAATGAGTCCGGCCTGACGGCAGAACAGAAGTTGCTGGGCTACCGCTCCATGCAGATCTCGCGAGCTACCGAAAACCTGGTTTATGCGGTTATGGCCAACGCGCCGGCAGATGCGCGCGACCTGGGGCGGCGCAACACGTCCCACGGTAACTCGATGATCGTCGATGTCATGGGCAACGTCCTCGACGAGGCGGGATCCTTCGAACAGCGCCTGGTCGTCGCTCGTCTCGATCTGCGCCAGGCGACGGGCAGCCCGGCGCGACGAACCCTCGGACAGGATGACAGCCGGCAGCTGTATGGGACCGACTGCGAGCACCCTGCCTACGCCGAGTGGATTCGTGCCGGCCTGGGGTTGGTGCGTCGTCTCGACGGACAGGACGTGGGACAACGGCGGCGCCACGCAGCGTCGGCCTGGGTCCGGGAGCCGGGAGCCCGCATCGCCGGCTCACGCGACCTCGATCGTGACAAGGTGCAGGCGCCTGGTGTCGTGCGCGACCCCTCCGGGGGATACCGGCTGTTCTACACCGCCATCGGCCCGGCAAAACCCTTCCCGGCCTGTCAGGGCTACATCCTCAGTGCCTTCTCCGAAGATGGCCTGACTTTTCGGCCGGACCCCGGGATCCGCGTTGCCCCGAATCCGTCGATCCCACACGGCAGCCTGCGCCTGCTGGCACCGACGGTCACCAAATGCGGCGAGGACCGGTGGCGGATGTACTACGAAGCGCGCGGCACGGCTGACCGCGCCACGGTCATTGGCAGCGCGATCTCCACGGATCTCATACACTGGGAGGTGGAAGAAGGCATCCGGTTCTCGGCGCAGGACGGCGTCGGTGGACCGAGCTTCATCCGCCTGCCGGATGGTCGGGGCAGGCTGTTCTGTTTCGCCTCTGAGTTTGATACCGACGGCCTGGCCGGCGGACGCCGCATCTCACAGAGCGTGATCAGTGCTGTCACCACGGATGGCCTCACTTTCGAGCCGGATCCAGGTTTCCGTATCAGGGACCGGTATTCGGCCCAGGAAGACGTGGGCATCACTGCCGCCGATGTCATCGCGCCGACGGCACAGGGCGAGGCCTGGACCATGCTGTACTCGGCGTGGCAGGACGTCCCGCCCGGCACCGAGGTGCCCCGCCATCCGAGTCACGATCCCGACGCCCTCGACAGCGGGCGCAGCGTCGATTTCGCCGCGGCGTCGATCGCCTGTGACCTCGCCGGCTACCGGTCCCGCATCTTCAGCGCCCGCTCGGACGACGGCTTGTCCTGGGAGCGGGAAGGCTGTGTGCTCGATGGCGCCGGCTACGGCCGGGTCGGTATCGACGCCATCCATGCCGAAGACATGAGCCTCATCCGCCTCGACGATGGCGCCTACCGCATGTACTACGCCGCCTGCGACAACGACGGCAACTGGCGCATCGCCAGCGCCCGTTCTGACTGAGGGTTGACCTTACCGTCCCTGTCAGCCCGGCGCGGGTCAGCCTGCCGTCGCGGTCGCCGCTCATGGCGTCGTCTCTGTACTGTCAGCCTATCACAAGGGTCCTGCCGCGCCTCTGCCACCACCGTCACTTAGCCGCTGACGAAGGAACTCGCGGGGCTCTGGCCCGTGGGCGGTGACGCGGTCATACTATGCAGCGCAGGGCCCTGATTTCCCCGGACCCCATACCCACGCCCGTAACAAGCAGAGGAAGACACGCTTTGGCGAAAACATCGGTAATCATCGTCGGCACCGGCGGCATGGCTCGGCATCACATCAACGTCATGCTGACCATGGCCAATACGCAGATCTGCGGCATGGTCGAAGTCGCGGCAGATCAGCGGCAGATCACCCGTGAGCTGTACGAGAAACATGGCAAGCAATGCCCGACCTTCTACAACACCATCAACGAGTTGATCAAGGCCCAGGGCGTCCCTGATGCTGCCTTCATCAACACGCCGCACAAGTATCACTTCGACAACACCAAGGACTGTCTGACGGCCGGCATGGATGTGCTGCTGGAAAAACCGATGGTGATCAACGCCGCCGAAGCCAGACGGCTGATCAAGGTTCGGGACAAGTGCAAGAAACTGCTGGTGGTTGCTTTCCCCGGCAGTCTGTCCCCGGCGGTGAAGAAGGCGAAACAGATGATCGCCTCCGGCAAGCTCGGTAACGTGACCTCCGTATCGGCCTACGTACACCAGCATTGGAAGCTGGCGACGATAGGAAAGTGGCGGCAGGACCCGGAGATCTCCGGTGGTGGCTTTCTGTTCGACACGGGGTCACACATGGTGAACACGGTGGTCGATCTGATTGATCAGGACGTGGTTCAGGTCTGTGCCCTGATGGACAATAGTGGCACGCCCGTGGACATCAACTCCACCGTCAGCGGCCGCTTTCGTGGTGGCGCAATGTTTTCGCTGGCGGCGGCAGGAGACTCCATGCACTGCACGTCCGAGGTGACCGTGATCGGCGACAAGGGCATCCTGCAGACGGGTATATGGGGTGAGCGGCTGCGCTTCAAACCGCTCAAGGAGAGCAGCTTCACCGAGGTTGCCTGTCCACCATCGAAGGGGGTCTGGGAACAGTTTCTCAAGGTGCGGGCCGGCAAGCAGGCCAATCCCTGCCCGCCCGAAGTCGGCCTGCGGTTCGCGAGACTCATGGACATGATCCGCACGAGCGACACCACGCAGAAGAGGATCAAGGCGCGTTAGCCAGAGCTGGCAGGACACAGAAGCCCCCGGATGCAGCAGCATCCGGG
>CALFPI010000498.1 GCA_937919035.1 uncultured Gemmatimonadaceae bacterium | reverse complement strand
GATACTGCCGTTGGACGATCCGTCGCCCCTTCTGACCCGGCCGAAAGACCATATCAGTAAAACGCATGGCCTCACCAAATTCATCCGGTCGCGCCCGCCTGGGCCCCTCCCACTCAGTCATGCCTCTTCTCCTTTGTCGACGTTGACACCTGATACCAGCCCAATCACGCCTGCCCCGCAACCTCCGGCAAGACGGGGCGCCTGCCGTGCACAAACCACCACATGACGACCGCTTCGATGATAAAACCATTCAACAGCGCCGCCACACCGAGGGTTGCCCCATGCATCCACGACAGGGGTACGAACAGGAGGATCGCCAGGATCGCTCCGATACGGGCGGGTGCGCTTGGCGCCAGCGCTGCGGTTCGACGTTCGCGCAACGCAATTCCTTGCAGGTATCCCCGTGGTGCGACAGTGAGCGGAAAGAACGAGAACAGCATGAGAGGCGTGTGGCAGCGCTGTGCCAGTTCTGGCGGTAAGGCCAACAGTTCCAGCAACACCATGTCGCGAACAGGTGGCAACCAGAAGGCGATCACCATGAGCGCGAAGGATAGGGCGCCGCAGGCGACCGCGAATCGACGGATGCGACGCAGTCCAGCTTTGCCGTATTCCTGAAACACAGAGGGCAGAGAGCGCAGTTCGTTCATCCAGCCATAGGGCAGATGGGCCAGCGAGTAGACGACAGCCAATGCCGCCAGCGCTTGCTCGCCATGAAAACCGCGCGAGATGAAGAGATTGATCAGGGGCCGACTCATGCCCTGGAAGGCCATGGTCAACGCCAGAGGCCAGAAGAACCGGCCGAGGTAAAGAAAATCCAGGTTTGCCTCGTCCCCACCGGATATCGATCCATCCTGCAACCGGGGATGTACATAGCGCCTGACCCCCGCCCCAAGAACGAGCAGATTGGTCCCGATGCCGGTATACGTCACCAGCAGGGGCAGGAGAATCGGCGTATCCTGGACAAGTCCGGTACCAACCACAACAAGCACGACGAGCAGACTGACGCCGATATTACACAACATGGCGACACTGACGATCTCGGTGCGGCGGACACGCATCAGCAACCCTTCCGCGTAACGTTCCACCGCCTGCAGCAGCGGGTACGGAATCAGCAGCATGAGGGCGTAGCGGACAACTCGTGACAGCTCCGGGGAGGCGTTATGCAAGTCGTCGACGACGAAGTGTCCCGCCGGTGTCAGTGCGAGCCCGCCAAGAACCGACGCCAGAACGAAGCCACAGGCCACCACAAAACCCAACACCTGCCGCGCCTGGTAGCGATTGCTGACGAGAACGAGTCCGAGTTGCCGGACCTGTGACATAGGGCTTGCGAGCAGGTCTGCGATGCCCCATGCCAGGGCGAAAGCGGCGAGCGTCTCCGTCGGCCGTGGTCCGCGGGCAATACCGCCTGACAGAAACTGCGGCATCAGGCCGGCGATAACCATGGTGACAGCCAGCGGCAGCAGGAAACGAACCAGGCGCAGATACGGCAGGCAGCGACCATCAGCTGTCCCGAGCGATCCGGTAGTCCAGTGGAACAGCACCGATCAAGCCAACGGCAACGTCAGGTAGGAGGGTCGCTCCTGGTCATGAAACAGCCGGGTGCAGGAATGGCTGAAAAACGGGTAGGCGAAAGTAGTGTTGTAGTTCGCCACAACCAGGCGCAGACTGTGGCCGGTAGCCAGCCGATGGTGAATGGTCCCGGCGGCGACCTCAAACATCAGGTGCCGGCCGGCAATGGCGGTGCGAGTTCCCAGGTGCCCGCGAGTGATCAGAGAGGCTTCGCCATCAGGGTCAACATCGTAGAGTTCGACATGGACCTGCACGTCGGCACGGTTCGGCAGTATGTGCAACCGCGCTGCCGGTGCCCCCAGGATCGACAACTCAGCTTCGACTGGGTCGCTATCGAAGACGACCTCCTCACGTGCCAGCGCTGCGGGCACACCCGCCATATCATCCCGCAGGGCCTGGGCGAGACCGTAGGCAGGATCCAACGGGAAATTGTTGATATTCGACGGCAGCGTCGGTGTTTCCGGCGCGGCGGACCGCAGCCGACCGTCGACCCGCAGGTACAGCACCTGTTGCGCAGGCTCTGCTGGAATACTGGCCAAGCTCACATGATCCCACCCAGGCCGGCAGGCCAGCGTCATGGGTGCCTCCGCCAGGATGCCCGTGTCCTTCCCCTGCAGCCAATGGTCGAGCCAGCGATCGACGAGGCCTTCGCGCAGCGCTTTGGCCGACTCATCTTCGACCCCATCATGGCCACCGGCACCCAGGTAGAGTTTCTTGTCAACCTGCAGGCGAGCAAACATCTCTACCACATCATTCGGCGGCATGCCCACATCGTGCCAACCGTGCACGATGAACACAGGACAACGGATCCGCTCGGCGAAGTTCAGTGGCGAGCGCTCCTGCATCCACGCCCGCAACAGATCCCACTCCCCCGCCAGCGCCCACTGCCGGGCCAGTTCCTGGAAACCCGCTGTCATGATCCGCCGGCGCATGGTCCTGGTGAAGAACCAACGGTTCAGGCAACCGTCGCGCACGACGAAGGAAGCAAAGTCGGTGAAAATGTTCTCCGGGACGACGGTGGCCACCTGGGGACAGTGGATGGCCGCCATGTAGGCATGCCAGCCGCCCTGCGACGAACCGCACACAGCGAGCCGCGCAGGATCAATCGGACAACTGTGCAGCATCCAGGCGACAACGTCCTGCAGATCGAAGATCTCGCGCGGCCCCATGTGGAAAGAAAGCCCCTCCGAGGCGCCCTGTCCCCGAACGCTGTAGGCGACAACCGCGTAGCCCCGGGCGACCAGATGCCGCGCCCGCGGCAGGCAACTGACCTTGCAGCCCGTATCCCCGTGACCGTGTACGAGCAGCACGGCGGGCCAGCCTCCATCGGGGCCAGCCACCGAGGGCAACAGAACGGAGGCGTCCAGCCGTACGCCGTCATTCATGACCAGCCAGGTCTGGGACTCGGTGAAGCTGGCGATGCTCACGGGTTTACTCTTCACCAAATGGATAATTGGTGTCGAAATCGCCTTCCTCCAGCGCCTCGAGCAGCAGTGATATCTCACGCTTGTCCTCGGCGTCAAGTTCGCCTCCGGGCGCGCGCTCTGCCGTGGCCGTGATTACGCCACGCCGGCGCAGGATGTAGCGCACGAGGGCGTGGCTCTCCAGATTGATCAGGGGCAGAATCCGCCGGTGCAGGGCTCGCGCACCGGCCTCGTCACCAGCCCACCACATTTCGGTCAGTCGTGTCAGGACATCACCAAATTCGCAGGCGGGCATGCAGCCATTGGCGCCGCGACGCATTTCGTCGGGAAGGTTCTTGCCGGCGGCACCGCCGAAGATCGTCTTGATGCGATCGCCAGCAGCCTGCACGGTCTCGGTGGTGTGT
>CALFPI010000497.1 GCA_937919035.1 uncultured Gemmatimonadaceae bacterium | reverse complement strand
TCACAATCAGACGGTAGCCCTTGACGGCGGCGACCATAGCCAGCCCGATACCGGTGTTGCCACTCGTAGGCTCAACAATCGTCCCCCCGGGCAAGAGGGCGCCGCTCTGCTCCGCCGCTTCGACCATTGCCAGCGCGATACGATCCTTGACGCTGCCCGCCGGATTGGCTGCCTCGAATTTTCCCCAAACCTCAGCCCCGCCCGGGGCAACTACACGATTCAGGCGGACGATCGGCGTGGAGCCGATGAGCTGCAAGACATCTGTGGCACGCTTCATGGGTCCCTTATCTGTTGCTGGCCTTTAGCTGCTCCATACGGCTCTGCACCTCTGTCAACACAGAAGCCGGACCGTTCCCGGCATGCAAGAAGACCCCATAGTTGATCAACGCGTCCGCGGACCGTCCCTGGGCGTCCAGGGCGCGGGCGAGAAGGTAGAACAACTTGCTCTGACCTGACGTGTGACGCAAGGCGTCGAGACGGAGCGTACTGCGGCAGATGCGCTCGGCTGCCTCTGCGTCCCCTTCCCGCAGGCGCAGGTCGGCCAGGTTGTAGGCTGCGCCATGATGTGCCGGCCGCAACTGCAGGGCGATCGTGTAGTGCCGTGCGGCATCGCCGAGACGACCTTCGTTGTGGTATAGATTGCCGATGCTGAAGTGGGTCTCCACCCAGTCGGGGTCGAGTTCGAGGGCGTGCAGAAAGGCCGTTTCAGCCTGGGCGCCGGCACCGTTCAGGCGCAACGCGAGCCCTTTGCGCCGCCAGACTTCCGCCGACTGCGGGTACGCCGCCTCGGCCCGGCGAAGAAATTCCCACGTCTGCTCCCAATCGCCAGCTTGCTGATGGAACGCCGCCAGATTCAGCAGCGACTCGAGAAACGTTGGATCCTGTTGCAGGGATCGCTCCCAGGATTGTCGGGCCTGAGAGATATGCCCGGTCAGCCGCAAAGCGTTGCCGAGATTGTAGTGTGTCTCCGGGACATCAGGCTGCAGCTCCACCGCCCGTCGGTAGCGATCCAGAGCGCCGACGATATCACCCTCTGCCTCGAGAGCCCCACCAAAGTGCATGTGGGCGCGGTAGGCGTAGGGCGAATGTGCCACTGCATCGCCCCAGAGACTGTGCTCGGTATCCCATACCCGGCTGCGCTGGTGGCTGAGTATCGCCAGCAACGCTATCAGCAGCACGGCTGCCGCGCGCCGGACAAGGGTCCTGCGCATGTGCGACCACAAAGCGGCACTCAGAACAATAAACAGGAAGGCGCTGGCCAGGTACAGACGATGCTCGTTGACGAGAACATTCAACGGCACGATGCTGGCAGGAACCACAGCCAGAACCGCCCAGCAGAGGAGCAGACGGTTCCGGCGACTCGCAAGCCGCCAGATCAGAGCCATCACGCTGACAACCAGCGCCGCCGACAGCAGGACAACAACATTCGCAGGCGTGTGCGCCACGGCGAAGTCGTGCTCAACGGACAGTCGCGTGGGGACGACCAGCAGATGCAGGTAGTACGAAGCCGCCTTCAGTTGCGTCCATATCTGCTCTAGCAGAGGACGCACCGGATGCCCCAACGAACGAGCGGCAAATCCTGCAACGATCCACAGGTGGGCACCACCCGCAACAAGAAAGGGCAGCAAGACCAGCGCCCGTCGTCTCGGGGACGACAAGGATGTTGCGGGTAACAAGGCTTCGAGGGCGACAAGCATCACCGGCAGGGCCACGGCCGTCGCTTTCGACGTCAGCGCCAGTCCGAAGGCAATCAGACTCAGGACGTACCAGCGGATGTCAGCCCCTGCGCGCCAACGGAGGTAGCCCCACAGTGCCAGTAACATGCCGCCGGCTGCAAACGATTCTGAGCGGCTGCTGACGTAGTTGACGACTTCGCTGTTGACGGGATGAACGGCGAACAAGACCGCAGCACCGGCGGCAGCCGTCCAGGGCAGCATGAGAGCAAGAGCCAGAGCGCACACGGCCGCAACCCCGACGACATGCGCCAGGAGATTGACGAACAGATGGGCCCAGGGAGCCAGGTCCGCCACAGCGTAGGTGACGGCGTACGACAGGACCACGAGGGGGCGAAACATCGCCCGCTCGGGTCGAGCCGAAAACGTTGTGGGATCGGTGAAGAACGTTGTGGGACTGATCAGGCTTCGCAGCTTGGGATTTTCGACGACGGAGTGAATATCGTCGTAGTGGAAGCCGCTATGGAGGGCACCAGCGTGAGCGAACAACAAGGCCCCGAGGATGACAAAAACCGCGATCGCCCGTTGCCGCATCACGTCGTGAATGCCTGTACGTCCTTCGTCAGCAGCCGCCGGCGATCGCGGGAACAATGGAGACACTGTCGCCGTCTTTCAGGGCCGTATCCTTCCCGTCGAGAAAGCGAATGTCTTCTTCATTGATATAAATATTGACGTAGCGTCGGATGTCGCCACTCTCATCGAGGAGCTTGTCCTTCATGCCGGCGTAGGCCTCCTCGAGACCTTCAACGAGAGCCGCTACAGTTGCAGCCTCAACCTCGACTTCAGACTCGTTGCCGGTCAACTTGCGCAACGGTGTGGGAATGTGAACGGTAACAGCCATGGTTCGGGCTCCTTGCTCAGTGTGCGGAATCTGTGATTTTTCTTGACTTCAAGTCACCGACTCTGGTACGCGCACTGCGCACCAGAGCGGCGTCATCGTCGATATCGACGACGCGTTGAAACGCTGTGAGAGCCGCGTTTTTCCTGCCAAGGCTCAGGTAGAGATTGCCCAGGTTGTACCACGCATCAGCTCGACCTGGTGTCGTTGCCGTGGCCTGCAAATAGGCGGCAAGAGCCTGTTCATCCAGTCCAAGACTCCTCAGGGCGACTCCCCTGCCAATGTGAACATCGGCATCGTCACCGGCTCCCGCGGCGATGGCCGCGTCGAAGTAGTCCAGTGCGACGCTTGCGTTGCCGTTAAATCGCAGGGCGATCTGTCCTCTGCGGACCTGCGCCCGCCCACCGGTGTCGTCGTACATCAACGCTGTGTCATAGTGCGCATCCGCCGCAGACCAGCGCCCGCGCATCAGCTCCAGTTCGGCGAGATTCAATCTCGACGGCACGTTGTCCGGAGATGCGGAAAGCAGTTCACGAAACTGGGTTTCCGCCTCCTCCAGCCGGCCAACGCTACGATAGAACGAGCCAAGGTTGTTGCGACTTGCCGGATGTCGGGGGCGCAATGCGATCGCCCGGAGATACGACACCTCAGCTGCCGCCATCTCTCCCTTGCTGGCCAAAGCGTCGGCGAGTCGCAAGTGGGGCCGCACCATCTGCGGTGATTTCTGCGCGGCATCCGCCCAGAGGGTCACCTCGCTCTGCCAGACCGTCGTGCGTGCCATTGTCAACAGAGCCAACACGATAGTATAAAGGGCAAGGGCCCAGGTGGCCATCGGCACCGACGCGATGCGCCGACGGCCGCCGCAACTGTGCAGGCAAACAGCCACAGGCAGAATCACGCCGAATGACGCCAGATAGAGGCGATGCTCATTCACCAGTACAATCAGCGGGATCAGCGTCGTTGGCAGCAGTAGCAGCCCCCACCAGCCGACACTAAGGGCCAGCCAGCGGAGCTGATGCCGCAAAGCCCAGGCGACCGCCACGACAGACCCCAGGAGCATGGCAGCAACGACCACTGACGCATCGACCATCGGCGAGACATCGAACTGGTGCTCAACGTTGAGGCGTACTGGGAGCGCCAACAACTGCAGATAGTAGACGTGCGCCTTGGCCTGCGTGAAGAGTTGTGCTGCTATGGAACGCACGGGGGCGGTGATCAGTGCCTGCGTTGCCGGTCCCCGCACAAGCATGATGTAACAGAGCCCCAACGCCGCCAGAGCCAGGTAGGCCCGCCATCCGCTTCGTACGCGCCGCCATC
>CALFPI010000496.1 GCA_937919035.1 uncultured Gemmatimonadaceae bacterium | reverse complement strand
CTCGGGCCGTGGTCAGCACCACGCGCGTACCCACGGCCGAGATCAATCGCAATCCGAACATTCGCTTTCCGGATCCGGATGGGCTCGCCGGATTGATCGACAGCTGCACGGCCGCGGGTGGTAACGTCTACCTCGACAGCTACTGGCTGGCAGAGCGCTTGTTTGCCGACATCCTCTATGCCAACATGATTCTGCTGGGAGCCGCCTTCCAGGTGGGGCACCTGCCGCTGAGTGGGGCATCGTTGGAGAGTGTGATCCGACTCAACGGCAAAGCGGTGGACGACAATCTGCAAGCCTTCCGCTGGGGCCGACTGGCTGTGGCGGATCCGGTTCGGCTGGAAGCACTGCTGGGTGCGCCTGAGGCGGATGGTGCCACGGTGATTGCCAGGGCGCGCCACCGCCTTGCAGGTGACGCCGAGGCCGCCGCTCTGCACGACGACACGCTACGCCAGTTGCAGCTGTCGCCGGAGGGGGAGCGGGTGGTCAGTCATCGAATTGCCGAACTCGTTGCCTGGCAGGATTGCGCCTGGGCAAGGCGCTACGTGTCGATTCTGCAGGTAGTACGGACAGCGGAATTGGCCCACCACCAGGGCGAGGGGCTGACGCTGACTGTGGCTCGCGGCCTGCATCGAGTCATGAGTTACAAGGACGAATACGAAGTCGCCCGCCTGGCAACGCATGGTACTGGCGTCCGGCGCGTGCAGGAACTCTTTGATGGTCCCGTGCAGGTGGCACACAATCTGCATCCGCCCATCCTGCGGCCTTTCAGGGTCGGCAAGATCCGCCTGGGGCGCTGGATCCGGCCTCTGCTCTGGGTGCTCTACCGTTGCCGCCGCTTGCGCCGTACCCGCCTGGATCCGTTCGCCTACAGCCGCTGCCGAAGATTGGAGCGCGAGTTGATCACCTGGTATGAGGACGTTGTCGAGCGCGTGGTCGCCGCAAGCAGAGCCGGCGTCGACGTAGCGCAACTGCTGCCGATTGTCGCCGCAGTGGATGAAATTCGAGGCTTCGAGGAGATCAAGGAAGAGGCAGCGCAAAGGGTGCGGGAGGAAGTGGCGGCTGCCTTCAGCCGTTTGGCAGGCGTTGTAGCGGATCGGGGCAGATAGAGAACGGCACACAAGAAACGTGCAGGATCACCAGCGGGTAAGGTTGCCCATGATCTTGTCGAGGTCCTTTTGCAGTTCGCGCTTCTCCTGCTCAAGTGTGCGCATGGCTTCCTCGCAGTTCTGCACGGATGAGGCCATTTCGTTCAGGCGTTGTTCCAGCTCTGACGAGCGTTCAGCGAGCTTCGCGTTCTGCTCGGTCACTTCGGTCCGCTGCCGTTGCTTTTCATCGAGTTCCTGTCGCAGGGTGGCGATGCGCACATCGGTGTCACGGACGCGCGCCCCTGCTTCGGCGAGCAATGTCTTGCGTTCAGCCTCGATTTCCTGCTGAAGGGCCTGCCGCTCCTGATCCAGATTGGCCTGGCCTTGCTCAAGGGATATACGCAGCCGTTCGGCTTCTTCCTCAAGGTGCCGCAGCCGCTGCGTCTGATCCTCGCCTTGTTTCTCGGCTTCCTGCCGCTGCGCTACTTCCATATCAAGCATCTGATGCATACGCGCAATCTCATCACGCTGGCGTGTGAGTTCGGCTTTCAGACGGGATGACGTTAAGAACGAGAGCAGTCCCATATTCTCTTCAGGCCTCTACCCGAAAGGGTGAGGACGGGTTGAGCGACACGGGGAGACAGAGACAAAACCCTGCCCCGACACGGAGGTGGTGAGACGACAGGATCAAACGCTTCAGGAGCGTGACGTGGCGTGGCGACGCCACTCTGATTCAGGCATGTCCGTGGCGAGATTCAATGCGCCAACAGCCCCGGCGTAGACCGGGTCTTCTACGGTGCTCACGCGACAGGTGCCAAACTCCGTCAGATTGGAGCGCACTTCCTCGGCCAGACCACGGATCTGACTGCCGCCCCCGGCCAGAACGATGTTCTGGCGCAAAACGCTCTGAAATTCAGGATCAAAGCCGACGATCAGATCACGCGCACTCTGGATCATGTCGGCAAGCACACTCTCGCAGGCTTCACGCAACTCGTTGGTAACGTCGTATGTCTTCGGCTTGCCATTGACCTGGAAATCGACAGAAATGACCTCTTTGTTTGACGAAACAAAGGCGTATTTCTCCTTGATGCGTCGTGCCATTTCCAGGGTGATGGGCGAGTCCTGAACCTTCTCCTGCAGCAGCATGTGGAAACGGGAGTCAATGTAGTTGCCCGCCTTGACCAAGGTTCGCTGATCCTCTTCGGCGGGAATCGTACCGTGCATGCGACACAGATCCAGCGTACCGGCGCCAATGTCAATGATCAGAGCGTTGTTGAACAGATCCAGGCCGTATGCGACAAGGAAGGGCTCAGAGGCGACCATGGCGTATTTTACCAGGCCCGACACTGAATCTGGGCATTGTCCCGAAGTTAGTTGAAACAGCACAGGCTCCAATCGTTACATATGGA
>CALFPI010000495.1 GCA_937919035.1 uncultured Gemmatimonadaceae bacterium | reverse complement strand
TGCTGTGGGGGCTCGCGCGCGCCGTCGAGGGACGCATCACACGCCCTCACGCTTTCCCGTTCGTACCATTTCTCGTTTTTCTCGGTATTGCCGCCGTCGCCGGTGGCAGAGCCCGCAATCCGATGCTTGCGTGGGAAACCTGGCTCATCTGGGCTCAATGGCTGGCGCTGTTCTTTGTCGTCGCTGACCTCTGCCGGGAGCTTGAGCGCGCGCGCCGGCTTGTACTAGGTGTGCTTTGCCTTGCCGCCGTCGTCAGTGCCGTCGGTCTTCTGCAGGTTGTCGGCTTCGATCTCATGTCACTGCCGGCCATCCGCAGAGGCGAACCGCTGTCCTCTCTCGGCAACACCAACTTCGTTGCCCATTATCTCGAGGTCGTTCTGCCGCTCTCCCTGGCGGTGGTCGTCTGCCGTGACTGGACCCGGGTCATACGAAGCATCGCTGGCGTGGCACTGGCCCTGAGCTCAGTGCTGCTCATTCTCGCTGGCAGCCGCGGAGGCTGGCTGGGAGTTGCTGTGGGCCTGTTAACCATGTTCTGGGCCGTCCCACGACCACAGAATTGGATCCGGCGTCTCTTTCTTTCCATTCTCATCATCGGGCTCCTGAGTCCGGTCGCCAGTTTTGTGCTGCAGTCCCTGCCGGTTGCCAATGAGCGTACCGCGGCTGATGTGGTGGAGGAGCTCGTCGATGAGTCGTGGTCCCGTGCTCTGAGCACATTCGATAGCGCCAACTTCTCCCGTGCCATGCGCTTCCTGATCTGGCGTGATAGCGTGAGGGTCATTCGCGCCAGCCCCTGGTTGGGCGTCGGCCCCGGTCACTTCGGCGACGTGCTGGCCGCAAGTCGCACGACCACGGGACAGCGAGAATGGCGCAAGTTGATGGGCACTCGCACCAACGAACCATCCCACGCTCACAATGAGTTCCTGGAGACGTGGGCCGAAATTGGCTTGTTCGGAGCCGTCGCCTTGGTGTGGATGCTGGGTGCCGGCATGTGCATGGCGTGGCGCCTGGGGCACAATGGCCGCGATGGGCCGACGGGCCTGGATCGATCCATCGCTCTGGGATGTCTTGGCGGACTCGCAGCAGCGACAGTTCACGGCTTTTTCAGCTTCAACCTGCTTGATCCCGTCTCCGGCACGCATGTGTGGATTCTGTGCGGTCTCGTCGCCGGATGTGCAGCGCGGGGTGCAGAAAGCGAAAGGCGATGGGCGTTCTCTGGTCCATGGCAGCGGGCGGCTCTTGTGGGCGGCACGGCGATGCTCGCGGTAGCCGGTTCGTACCACGGACTGTGCATGCTGTGGGGGGATGTCTATTTTCTGCAGAGTCAGCAGCAACTGGCCAATGGCTACGGAAACCGTGCCATCCACGCTTTGCGCCAGGCCGTGGAATGGCGCGATCACAAGTCAACCTATCATCATTGGCTGGGGCAAATATCGCTGCAGATGAAACGCTACGACGAAGCCGCCCAGGCGCTGACGCGCAGCCTGGAACTGAACGAGGACAACCCCGAAGCGATTCGCCTGCTGGCGACGGCGCTGCTGGCGAAGGGACAGGGTGGCCAGGCCATCGCGCCATTGCGACATGCAATCGACATCGATGCGCTCACTGCGGATAACTACAGTCTGCTCGCGGATGCTTTGCGGCAATCCGGACAACCCGCGGCGGCCGTGCCGGTCAGACGGCAGGCAATCTCTCTGCGAGGCGACCCACGTCTGTTGGTTTCCCTGGCGCTGGACCACGACAGGGCGGGGCACCTCGATTCGGCTCTCGCCGTGCTGGTCGAGGCGGTACGGACCGCGCCACGTGACGCGACCATCGTCGGCAATCTGGGGGCTCTGCAGGTCAAGGCGGGGGACAGCATTGCCGGTGAAGGTCATCTGCGGCAGGCACTGGCACTTGAGCCTGACAGAGCCCAATGGTCCTACAATCTGGGTCTGGCGCTCATGGCGCAGCGTCGATTCTCCGAGGCCCTCGAAGCGGTCCGGGCAGCAACTCGCCTGGACCCCGAGAACAAGACGTGGCAGGAACTTGTCCGACAATTAGAGACACTCAACCTGAGACCCTCAATCGAATGACCGGCACGAAGGCCTCTATGCCCTACCATGTTGGCACACCATGCGGAGAGGGACCATGACCGAGCCAAGCAGCTCATCTGATGGGGTAGGGGACGAGATCTACCTGTCCATCGTCATCCCTCTGTTTAATGAGGAGGAGAGTCTGCCCCCTCTGTGTGCAAGAATCGACGCAGTCCTGCGGGATCTTGGGCGACCTGCTGAAGTGATCTTCATCGATGATGGCAGCACGGACGGTTCCTACGCGGCGATCGAGCAACTGGCCGGGCGCTATGCGTGGCTGCGTGCGGTCCGATTCCGGCGCAACAATCACAAGGCGGCGGCGCTGGCGACCGGGTTCCGCGAGGCTCGCGGTGAACTGATCCTGACGATGGACGCCGACCTGCAGGATGATCCCGCAGAGATTCCGAACCTGCTGGCGGCGTTGTCTCAGGAGAATGATCTTGTCTCGGGTTGGAAAAAGAAACGTCACGACCCGATCTCCAAGACGGCCCCGTCGAAGGTCTTCAATCTGGTGACGTCGATGGTCTCCGGGATCCGCCTGCACGATTTCAACTGCGGCCTGAAGGTGTACCGACGAGAGGTCGCCGAGGATGCGTTACCCTATCTGTACGGAGAACTGTACCGGTTCCTGCCGGCCATCGCCCATTGGGCCGGATACCGGGTGACGGAAATTCCGGTGACCCACCATGCACGCCAGTTTGGCGTTTCGAAGTTCGGTGCCAAACGACTGCTCAACGGGTTCCTTGACCTGCTCTCGGTCACCTTCATCGTACGCTTCATGACGACGCCGATGCATGTCTTTGGCAGTCTTGGTTTGCTGAGCACGCTGGCTGGCAGCGGCATCGGTGCCTACATCACCTACCTGTGGGCGCAGACGGGCACGATCCAGAATCGGCATCCGCTGCTGATGCTCGCTGTCCTGCTCATCATTGTTGGCATCCAGTTCTTCTCCACCGGTCTTCTCGGCGATATGCTCGCCAGCATGCACCAGCGTGGCGGACGGACCCCGAGGATCTCGGCGCGCATCAACTGAAGGGTCTTTCGTTCCAGGCGATCGCCGGCAATTGTTTCCCCCTTGCCCGTTCTCTCGGGACTAAGTTCCGTGCCCCGCCTCCCGGGCGGGCCCCTGTAGACTCCAGTTACAGTTTATAACTCCTTGTTCTACAACATGTTATGTATGGCATGTTGTAGAAATGGCATAGGAATTGCTTCCTTGTCGTTGAAGGACCATGCCCGACGCCATGCAGGGACAAGGATGGCATAGAGGCAATCACACATTGAGTATGGAGCGAGTCACGCAATGTTTCTGGACAGAGTCGTTTTCAACAAGACCAAGATCCCGGCCCTCAATGCCGTCCTCGATGTCACGCAGCTCCGTCAACGAGTGATCTCCAACAACATCGCCAATGTGTCGACGGCTGGTTACCGCAAGCAGGATCTGCGTTTCCAGGAATACCTCGACTCCTTCGTCAAGAAGCCGGCCGTGGAGGGCATTCGGACCGATCCGCGCCACCTGCCTGTGCCGATGCCGGTAAGTGCACCTACGGTTTTTGAACCGGAGAGCGGACTCAACGACACGGGGTTGAATAACGTCGACATCGACAAAGAGATGACCGACCTGGCCGAGAATCACCTGCACTTCAATGTCGGCGCTCGCCTGCTTTCGGGTGGCTTCGACGGCCTGCGCAAGGCCATCACAGGCCGCACCGCCTAACCGAGACGGGACGCAAAATGCAGATCTTCGACACACTTGATATCAGCGCTACGGGCCTGACCGCCCAGCGCCGCAAGATGACGGCCATTGCCAGCAACATTGCCAACGTGGACACGACCCGCACAGATGAAGGCGGGCCGTACAAGCGCCGACGGATGGTCATGCTCGAAGCACCCAAGCTGACCAAGTTCTCAGCCATGCTCGAGCAGAATCGCAGCCGACTGACACGAACCCAGGGCGGTCACATGCTCGAAGGAGAGCCGCGGCCGGATGAGATCTTCACCGGATCGGGCGTCATGACACAGGAGGTCCGCGAGGAACCCATCAAGCCCCGCATGGTGTACGATCCAAACCATCCCGATGCACGGGAGGACGGCTACGTCGTATTCCCGGACGTCAACGTTGTTACCGAAATGGTTGATATGATCGCCTCGTCACGTGCCTATGAAGCCAACGCCACGGTCCTGTCGGCTGCCAAAGATATGATCAACCGTTCCCTCGAGATCTGACAGAGGGACCCATGAATGTCAGTGCTACACGTCTTGCTCAGGTTCCCGCACAGGGGAACGTTGCGCGCCGGGGTCTGGATGTCACAGTGTCCGACACAGGGGTGCATACCCGCCCCGCCTCGCCAGCACCGGCAGCCGCTGTTGCGGTGCCCGTTGTTGCGACACCCGTCGTTGAGCCTACTTCGACGGCGGAACTGGCGACGTCACTGTCGGTCGGGGAGAAGGCGGCGTTGACTGAGCGTTTTGCCGCTCTTCCCCGAAATGGCGTAACCGGGTCTGGGGTTTACGATCCGCGGGGCCGGACGCCCACCATGCCGACGGCAACTCAGCAGGGCCATCTGCTGGATATCACAGGATGATAGCCCCCATGACAACGGTAACGGTCCGAACCAGCCAAACCAGGTACCCACGAGTTCTCTGGTCGGCTCTGCTGCTCACGGGACTCCTCGTACGTGAGATCGCGGCGGCTGGCACAGAGACGCAGGTACTGGCTACGATCGCTCAACGTTCCTTTGGAGCAGGCGAAGCACGCAATATCGCACGACGCAGCCTCGCCGGTAGCAGCCAGGTCGTGGCGCCTGCGGATCGTTTCGTGGCGGTTCGAACCGCCGCCACTGCCCCCGTTGCACGACACACGAGCCTTGATGCAGTGCGGCTCGAACGGACCGACCGCTACCGTGATCTCATCGAACACCATAGCCGCCTGAATCATGTTGAAGCCGCGCTCGTGCAGGCCATCATCTACACCGAGTCCGGTGGTGATGCCCTGGCGGTATCTCCCGCTGGCGCCCGTGGACTTATGCAACTGATGCCGGAGACGGCACGCCAACTGGGCGTACGCGATCCACAGAATCCTGAACAGTCCATCGCTTCGGGTATACGCCACCTGCGCAATCTGTTGGACCAGTATGGCTCGACGGAATTGGCCCTGTGGGCCTATAACGCCGGACCGGGTGCGGTTCAGCGGGGGGTGCTCCCGGCGGAAACGAAAACCTATGTGCCCCGAGTTCTGGCCGTGCGCCGGGCGCTGGCCGCACGGCCTCGTGATTCCCGGGAGGTGGTGCGATGACGATGTCCGTCAGTGCCATCCAGGATTTCACCGGCCGTGGTGAGACAAGGGCATCGAGTCTGCAGATCATGCCCAAAGCGGATCCTGCTCTCGGCAACGTCGAAGGGCCGCAACCGCAGAGCTTCGGCGACATGGTCAAGGAATTCAGCGGCGACGTAAATGCCCTCCAGTTCGAGGCGGGGCACGCCATCGACCAGTTCGTTTCAGGTGAGGCGGCAGACGTGCATCAGGTGATGGTAGCCGTGCAACAGGCAGGGATCGCCATGGACCTGATGCTGGAGATCCGCAATCGTGCGTTGGAGGGGTACCAGGAACTCATCCGGATGCAGGTATGAGTTCGGCAGGTCGATCTGCGAGCCGTTGCTAGCCGACTTCTCAACAGGACGAGCATTCAACCTGCTTTTTTTCACATGTGGTACCGAATCGTTGACAACACAGGGCACTTACAGAGTGAAAGGCGCACGCCAGTGACGGCGTGGTGAGCGAATAGAGAATGAATCTTCCAGAGCAACTGACAGGGATGACAGAACGGCCTCAGGCCTGGTGGGCGACGGCACCGCAGCCGCAGAAGTATGGCGCGATGGGCGGCGCCGCTGCTCTCGTTCTCGCCCTCGTCGTCGGCTTGATGTCGATGGGTGGCAGCGATGAGGATTGGGATCCGGCGATTCTCTATGTCGGACTTGAGTATGAGGATGCCGCCGAAATCACAACGCGCCTGTCGGCCACTGGTGTAAAGTACAAGCTGTCGGAAGACGCGACGACGATCACTGTGCCCAAGGATCAGGTCAGCAACACCCGCCTGACTCTCGCAGGTGAGGGTTTTCCCAAGAGTGGCCGCATCGGCTATGAGATCTTTGATGAGAATCAGATCGCCATGACCGAATTTCTGCAGTCGGTAAATTTGGTCCGCGCCCTGCAGGGCGAACTGGAAGAAACATTGTCAGCCATCGATGGCGTGCGGCAGGCGCGTGTTCTTCTGGTGATCCCCGAGGAAAGTCTGTTCACCGAGCAGCAGAACCCGACGACAGCTTCGGTTGTTCTGACCCTCTCAGGGGTCAAGCTGCGTGAACGACAGATTGAGGCCGTAACGAATCTTGTCAGTTCCAGTGTCGAGGGATTGCACAAGGAACACGTCGTCATCGTCGACCAGGAAGGGAACCTGCTCTCGGAAGAGTATGATCCACTGGCGAGGGCGGCGACGAAACAGTTCGAGATGCAGCGAGCTGTCGAGCACGCTCTGGAGCTGAAGGTGCAGTCGCTCATGGATGAGGTGATCGGTAGTGGTCGCTCCAAGGTTCGCATCAATGTGGCGCTCGATTTCAGCCAGAAAAATACCGAGGAACGACTCTACGCCCCCTCATCCGGCGGCAGCAGCCAGATCGTCAGCGAAGAGACAAACGAGAAGAGTTCCGCTGAGCAGGGCACGGAAGAGAACGCGGTCCGCAACTACGAAATCAATCGCACCATCCGTAGCATTGTCGGCACGGTGGGCGCCGTGTCGCGCCTGTCGATGGCTTTGACGGTGGACCAGACGAAGGTCGTCATCGACCCGGATACGAGGGAAATCCGCGAAGAACTGCGGCCCGATTCAGAAATCCTGCAGCTGGCGGCATTGGCGCAGCAGGCGATTGGCTTTGATGAGAGCCGCGGTGATGAGAAAACGGTGTTCTCCATGCCCTTCGATAAAACGCAGGAGATCCAGTCCCGGGAACAGGCCGTAACCGACGAACGTCGGGATTTCTGGACGAACATCGCCATCAACGTCGCCAAGGTCCTCGGCATCCTGGCAGCGCTCATCACTC
>CALFPI010000494.1 GCA_937919035.1 uncultured Gemmatimonadaceae bacterium | reverse complement strand
CGCCGTGGAGGCGGATTTCAGTGGTGATCCGGCCGGCCTGTATCGCGACATGTGCCAGAGGCAGGGCAACGCAGCATTCTGTGCATACGTGGACTTTGGTGACACGGCAGTGCTCTCTGTTTCTCCCGAACTGTTCTTCGCCGTGGATGGTGAGGGGCGAATCCGGACGCGTCCCATGAAGGGCACCCGCAGGCGTGGCCTCTGGACGGCGCAGGATGACGGCCTGCGCCAGTCATTGGTGACCTCGTCCAAGGACCGCGCCGAAAATTTGATGATCGTCGACTTGCTGCGTAACGATCTTGGTCGGATCGCCGAGCCGGGGTCGGTCGAGGTCACCGGCCTCTGGGACGTCGAGCCCTACGATACCGTCTGGCAGATGACTTCAACCGTTGCTGCCAGAACACGGTGCGATGTGGGCCTCTACGACCTGCTGGCGGCGTTGTTTCCGTGCGGCTCCGTCACGGGGGCCCCGAAAGTGCGGGCCAGCGAGATCATCGGCGAGTTGGAGAGCGACCCGAGAGGGACGTACACCGGAACGATTGGCTACGTTTCCCCCAGTGCGGGTCCCGCAGGTCGTATGCTGTCGGGTTTGGAGGCCGTATTCAACGTTGCGATACGCACGGTCGTTGTGGATCGTCCGGCGGGTCGCGCCACGGCCGGCGTCGGTGGGGGCATCACCTGGGACTCGGAAGCGACGGCGGAATATCAGGAGTGCCTGGACAAGATGCGCTTTCTACCGCGCCCGACAGCAGATCCCAACAAAGGCACGAGAAACCTTTCGGACGACTTTGAACTCTTCGAAACATTGCTGTTTGAGGCCGATACGGGGTACTATCTTGTCGAGCGGCACCTGCGACGGCTCGTGGACTCGGCCCGCTACTTCGGCTTCGCATGTAATGAGGCGTGGCTGCGGGAGCAGTTGGTCGCCGCTGAAGTTGATCGGTCGCCACGTCAGCGGGTGCGTCTGTCCCTTTCGCGCAACGGCTCGGTGGCAGTGGAGGCCGTCGCCATTGGCAGCGAGCCACCATCCAAGCGGGTGATTCTGGCTGCCGGCAGGGTGGACCCGCAGGATATTTTCCTGTATCACAAGACCACCCGCCGAGAGGTGTACGTGGCTGCCCTGGCTCAGGCTCGGGCGGCGGGGGCTGACGAGGCGATCCTGCGCAATGATCGCGATGAACTGACGGAGTGCACCATCGGCAACCTCGTTGTTGAGCAGGCTGGACGGCGCCTGACGCCGCCTCTTTGCTGCGGGCTGCTGCCTGGAACCCTCCGGGAAGAACTGCTGGAAACAGGGAAAATCGAGGAACAGGTTCTCACCGTTGCCGACCTGTATGCGGCGGATGCCGTGTATCTGATCAACTCCGTGCGGCGCTGGATCCGGGTCGACGTGTTGCCGGTAACGGAACAAGCAAGCCAGTCAACGAAGGAGCAGCGACGTGTACAGAATCGGTGATGCAGAGATCAAGCGTATTCGACGGCTCATCGAGTCGGGCAAGATGTTTCGCTACGGTTCGGGTGGCGAGTGTGACAAGTTTGAAGCGGATTGGTCTGCGCATGTAGGCGTCAAATACACCCGCATGGCCCGTTCCGGGACGTCGGCCCTGTACACGGCTCTCGTCGGCCTCGGCATCGGCCCCGGCGATCAGGTTGTTGTCCCGGCTTATACCTACATGGCAACGGCTCTCGCCGTGCTGGCTGCCGGGGCCATCCCCGTCATTGCCGACGTGGACGAGTCATTGACACTGTGCCCGAAGGACCTGGAGCGGCGGTTAACGAAGCATACACGCGCCGTCATCCCCGTACATATGGTGGGTCTGCCGTGTAACATGAATGCGATCATGAAGGTGGCGCGCAAGCACAAGCTGCTGGTACTGGAAGATGCGTGTCAGGCCGTGGGTGGTGGCTACCGGGGCAAAATGCTGGGAAGCATCGGTGACGCCGGCGCCTTCAGTTTCAACTTCTTCAAGAATATCACCTGCGGAGAAGGGGGCGCATTCGTCACCAAATCGAAGGGCGTCTACGATCGTGGTTCCGTCGCCGTTGACTGCTGTTCCTTCTACTGGGACGAGAATCCGCAACAGCGGCGTGATGAGCTGCAGTTCGCTGGTAACAACTTCCGCGCCTCGGAATTCGAGGGTGCGATTCTGAACGCTCAGTTGTCGCGCCTTGCTCCCATGCTGAAGAAGATGCGGGCGCAGAAGAAGCGACTCCTCAAGGCGGGGGAAAAGGCGGGTCTGGTGTCCATTACCAATCACAGCTTAGAGGATGAGTGTGGCACCCACGCCGGGTTCCTGTTCGCTGACGAGGTCTCGGCACGGGCCTTTGCCACCGGTTTGAAGAGTCGGGGCGTCGGCAATTTCCTGCCCATGGATACCGGGCGACAT
>CALFPI010000493.1 GCA_937919035.1 uncultured Gemmatimonadaceae bacterium | reverse complement strand
TCGCAGTGGCTGGATGGGCCAGACGCCGCCGACCTGAACGACGACGGCGAGATCGACGACATCGACTACATCCTGTCGCTGGAAGCTGAGGGATTTTTCGAGAACGAGATCGAGTATGTCTTTGTCGAACCCGGTTTCGAGCACGTGATCATCGAATGGGAGACGATCGAACCGGGAGCGATCGACAGCGTCTTCCTGCGCGTCGAGGGTGATCTGGAGTGGGATGTCTACCTCGTCGAAGCCGAAGAGGATGCGGAATCCGACGAGCTCTTCAACCATCTCCTCGTCATCGACGGCCTCGAGGGCAACACCGAGTATGAGATGGAGCTTCGTTCCGTCAGTCTCGATGGCTTCAACAGTGAGCTCTACGAGGATGAATTCCGCACGCGCAGCAGCCCGGATCTGCGTCCGGCGGTCATTGTCGACCTGGATTACGAGACGGAGGAGGAGGAGTTCGAGGTCTACTGGGAAACGAACCGCCTCACCGACGCGCGCTACGAGCTGATCCGCAGCAGTGACGGTGCGGTGGTGGCGCGCGACACCCTCGACCGCGAGGGCCAGTTCGTCCACGAAGTCGAGCTGGAGGGGCTGACGCCGGGGGCAGCCTACGAGATTACCGTGGAGTCCGCCCCTGTGAGGCTGTCGGGCCTTGCCGCTGGCACAGATCTGAGCGATCGCCGGACCGTGGTTCTCACCGCGCCCACAGGCAGCGCACCGATCCGTCTGTTGTATCCGCCCTACGAGGTGGTGGGTCCCAACAGCGTGTTGATCGAGGCCGAGTTCAGCAAGAGCGTGCGCCTGCGCGTCGACTTTGCCCGGGTGGACAACTTCCGCTCGAGCACGGGGGCGGCGACGAAACTCTACAAGGACTCGCTGTTATCGGCTGTCGCGCGTGTGCACCTCATCAACATACCCCGACTCAAGCCAAGTACCGCCTACCGCTACCGCATCGTCGCCGTTGCCAGCAACGGCGATTCTTTCAGCACCGACCCCTATGGATCCGACCAGTGGAGCTACGACTGGCAGTTCGTTACCTCCGGGCCCGGTGACACGCTGGCGCCGGTGATCATCGAAGGACCCGAGATCATCGCCCGCGACCGGATCGCCATACTGCAATGGGTGACGGATGTGGAAACCACGGGCCGCGTGTCCTTCGGGACGCTGGGCACCACCTTCGGCACAGCGGACGAATTCTCCGTGTCCGACCTGGCCGCCGATGGTTCGCCGGTGCTGTCGGACGAGCACGTCGTCACTCTGGCGGGGCTCGAGCCGGGCACGACCTACCAGTTTCGCATAGAGAGCACGGCCGCCAATGGGCGCACGGTCCTGTTCACCCCGGGGACGACAGCGGGCAAGCGCGCCGGCCTGCGGCAGCCCCCTGGTGGGGCGGGCAGCTTCACCACCGACAACATGCCGGACACGCAAGTCCCGGTCATCCTGTCGGGTCCTACGGTCACGTCGCGCACACACGAGTCCGCCGTCGTCGAGTGGGTGACGGATGAGCCCGCTGACAGCCAGATTCGCTTCGGCGTCGACAATCTGGTCGAAGCCGTTCGCTCCGGTGCCAGCGGCACGGCGCACAAGTTGGTGCTGAGCAACCTGCAGGCCAACACCCGCTACCGCTACACCGTGGCCTCGACGGATGCCATCGGCAACGGCCCGGTGCAGAGCGTCGAAGGGGTGCTCACGACCAACGGCGACGCCGACCTGGCGGCACCGCAGTTGACGGCGCTGCCGACGGTGACCTACAAGAATGACCGCACGGCAACGCTGCGCTGGATGACCGACGAAGTCTCGGCTACACGCATCCATTTCGGTCCGGATCCACGCCTGGATCGGCAGCGGGAGCTGTCACAGACTGGCACCGAGCATGTCGTAGCCCTGACCAACCTCGAGCCGGCGACGCGTTACTACTTCCGCGTGGACGCCTCTGACCTGAGCAACAACGGCCCGACGCAGAGCGCCATCGACAGCTTTGTCACCGATGCCAACCCGGATCTGGCGTCGCCCTTGCTGACAGATCTGTCGGCCAACCCCGCTGACGCCCTCGCGATCATCCGCTGGCAGACCGACGAACTGTCGGACAGCTTCGTGGAGTATGGCCCGGACTCGCTGCTGTTGGGAACCCGCGTCGGTGATGGCAGCGATGTCGGCCAGCACGAGATTGCCCTGACCAATCTGACCCCCGCCACGCGCTACTACTACAAGGCCGGATCCGTCGACCCCGCACACAACCCGGTGACCGAGAGCGCGACGCAGAGCTTTGTCACCCTGGCCGCCGCCGACACCGTAGCACCGGCACCACCGACGAATCTGCGAGTCGTGGCGGGATCACAGCAGGTGCTGCTGCGCTGGGGTGCCAGCCTTTCGGCCGACGTCATCGGCTACGACATCGCACGCAGCGAGGCGGGCGGGGCCTTCCAGTCGCTGGTCACTCGCGTAGCCGACACAACCTACGCCGACCAGGGGCTCATCAATGGCGAGACCTACCAATACCGCGTTGTTGCCGTCGATCGCGCCACGCCGCCAAATTTGAGTGTCGGTGATTCCGTCACGACGCAGCCGACGGCCTCGGCGGCGCCCACGGCGCCGACACCGGTGCGCGCGCAGGGCAGTGTACTCACACCGACACTGGTCTTCGGCAATGCCACGCCCTTCGCCACGGGCGCCGGGCTGAGCTATACCGTGCAGGTATCCACCGACCTGGCCTTCACGACGTTTGTCGCCTCCGTCTCCGGCCTCGGCGAAGGCGCCGGTGGCACCGAGGGCCAGACGGCATGGACGGTGGCTCGCCAGTTGACGCAGAATACGACCTACTACTGGCGTGTGCGGGCCGAGGAAGGGGACCTGTTGGGTCCGTTCTCGGCGGCGGGTCGCTTTGTCACGCAGACGCAGAGCGCCTCGACGGCGGGTGACTTCAACGGTGATCAGACGGTCAACTTGGACGACTTCTTTCTGTTCGTCGACGCCTTCGGCCGACCGGCGGCCGATGTCGGCGCGGTCTTCGACCTCGATCGCAACGGCGCCGTGGATCTGTCTGATTTCTTCCTCTTCGTCGATGCCTTCAGCACGAGCGCCTCCGGCAAGCGCTGGGTGACCGAGCAGGAATCGGATCCCACGACACGCTTCGTGTTGAGCGCTCACGGCGACACCCCGGGTGGCGAAGCTGCGGTGGACCTGCATGCCGAACGAGTCACAGACCTGCGGGCCTTTGGCCTCGTGCTGCGCTACGATGCGATGCGGGTACGCTTCGTCGGCCTGGAGCCCGGAGAGTTGCTCGAGACGGGCGGCGCGGCGCCGCTGTTGCACATCCTGTCGGAGGAGCCCGGGCAGATCGTGCTCGGCAACGGACTGGCCCAGGGCGACCGGGTCACCGGATCCGGACGACTCGCACGTCTGCGTTTCGACGTCGGCGCGGATCGCTCCAGCGTCACCTTCACACCCCTGGCGTACGTGTTGCGTAGCGATGGCGTGCCTCGCGCCGTCGAATCCTTTGCCGCGGCGCGCTTGCTGCCCCGGGCGTACCAGCTTGGCAACAACTATCCAAACCCCTTCAACCCGTCGACGCAGATCGACTACGCCATGCCCACGGAGGGACCGGTACGACTGCAACTGTTCGACGTCCTCGGACAACGCGTGCGCCTTCTTGTCGACGAAAGCGCGCACCGCGCCGGGTATCACTCTGTGGTATGGGATGGTCGCGACGCGTCAGGGCGCAACGTCGGCAGCGGGATCTATTTCTACCTGCTGGAGGCAGGCTCTTTCCGCCAGATGCGCCGGATGGTGCTGATCAAGTAGGAACGTGCTGACTTGCCTCAGGACATCCGCCACATCCTGAGGGCCATGCCTGGGTCCACCGGTGTGCTGCGGCGACCATCGTCGCCGCCATTGAGTATCGTTTGAGCGTTTGAGGATACACCCGCACCCGGCGAGAGCTTTGCCATGGAGAAGATCCAGGTTCAGGGAGTGCACCACATCACCCTCGTCGGTGCCACGCGCCAGCTCTCGATCGACTTCTGGGAGGGTGTGCTGGGCATGCCCTTCGTCTTTGAGCAGCCCAACCTCGACAACCCGGACGAGTCGCATCTCTACTTTGAACCGGGTGATGGTACGTTGATCACTGTCTTCACCAACGAGAGCCGGGCGTTGGATGCGACGTCCAATCCGGATGGGATCGGCCATCTCCACCATCTGGCCTTCAACGTCTCACGTGCGACCTTCCAGCAAGTGGCAGAACGCCTGCAGCAACGCGGGGTGCCGCACACGGGCGCCATCGATCGCGGCTTTATGGACTCGATCTACTTCCGTGATCCACTGGGGCAGCGGCTGGAACTGGCGTGCTACAAGTTCGAGCCGCCACCCGGCGTACTGCACAGCCAGGTGCTGCTGGAGGCCCATCGGCTGCGTGTCGCCGAAGGGGCCTATAACATCCAGGAAAGCCACCTGGCGGCTGCCATCGAGGGTCTGATTCAACGAACCCAGCCGTCGCTGTCGACGCAGCGCGAGGCCAGGAGTGCCTATGTCGCGCCGGTAGAGGAGCCCTGAGGCGGCGTTCATCAGCCCGTCGCATCATTTCCCCTGGGTCTTGTACAGCTTCGAACCCTTATCCTCGCCGCGGTGGTGGGGCGCCGAGATTACGGCCTTCTGCGCGTCCGTGAGTTCTTCAAAGAACTCGGGTGGCGTCCACGTCCCCATCATGGAGTTGGCCGTAACGCCGTTGTTGTAGCGCAGAATCGCCGTGCGTCGCTGGTGCTCGCCGCGCCATGGCAGGGAACCGTGCATGAGGGTTTCAACGAAGATCAACACGTCGCCCGCCCGGGCCACCGGTTGTACCATACGATCCTGATGCGCTTCGTACAGCCGGATCTCGTCGGGGCAGGGATAGTTGGACTTGTGGCTGCCGGGCAGGCAGGCGAAGCCGCCATCGCCGGGGCCCACGTCAGCGAACTGGATGGCAAGGTTGGTCATGCCGCAGTACATCCGACCGTTGCGGTAGAGGTAGTCCCGGGCCCGATCGTGGGGCTCACCGCCTTCATGGAACCAGAAGCCTTCGGCGCCTTTGTCCATCGTGATCAGACTGATCCCCTCGGAACGAAAACCGGGTCCGCAGAGCGCTTCCAGATAGGGTGTAAGCCGGGGATGGGCAAGGAGGTGGCGGAAGATCTCGCAGTGCGGAGCATCCCACGTCAGCATGCCGCCAAGGTCACCGCGTCCATGCTCGCCGACCAGTGTGCTTGAGCGGTTGGCCAGGTCGTTGACGCGACGAATGTTGATCTGGTCTGCATGGGCATCGATGGCGGCGTTGGCGGCGGCCAGTTCATCGGTGGACAGGGCGGCCTCGATCAGCAGGTACCCGTGGGTGTCAAACAGATAGTTTTCGACCTCATTCATTGGTGTGATGGCTCCGTGTTGAGGAAAAGGTCCCTACGTGGGTCGGCAGCGGTTCGAAGGTGGACGACACAGAAAACTGATACAGCGCTGCCGCAGTTTCTCCGCCGCGCCTTGCTCCGACCATATCTCCTTGTCGAAATCGGTGCTGTAGATGGACTGCAGTCTGTCGATCACGATGCGAGGATTGTCCCCGTCGCGCAGGCTGGGATGGGCGGAAGGCTACGTGCAGACATGGATCCCTCTTTCCGATAGGCCCGGGGTCCGCGGATAGACGGGCAGAAAGAAGGTGGTGTCGCGTGCGGCCAAAAGATGAGGTGGCCTGTGGCCTTCCCGCGGACCGGTGGCGCCCTCACGCGCCAATGGCAGCAATGTAGCAACCTGTCATTGGCTTTTCCACCGTGGCGGGCCTGTTTCTCAGCCTGGTCTTCGCCAGCACTGGATCGCGTTGTGCATGGACGTTCAGGAGATCAGCCAGGATATCCGTGCGCTGGGCTCAGAGGCCAGCGACTTTCGCAAGGAGGTCCACGCGGAATTCGGCGAGCTGCGCCACAGCTTGATGGCCCTGCTAGGGTTCTCCGGCGGGCTGGATGACCTGCTCTGAGCCGCCTCCCAGCGTTCGCGTTACCCCTCTCAGGGCTGTATCGTTCTGGTGTTCGGCGCTGCCACCGGAGCTCCCCAAGCAACATATGAATCCCGCCCAAGACACCTGGCGCACCTATGGTAGTTCCGATGGGCTGCCCGATCTGCGGAGCGAGCTTCGATCGCTTTTGATTGGGACGATCCGTGCCACCAGTGAGGTTGGTGTCGCTACGACCTTCACTGTGCGGCTCGGCGACTACTCGGAGCCGATGACATGACGTGTGTGGTGGTGGGGGTGGAGGGCTGAGTGCGCACCGGTTCAGTACCTGTTCGTTGCACGGAGCATGGTAGCAGCAACCAGTTGAGAAACGGAGTCGTGTCATGGATATCGCAACGATAGTCGGCTTGATCGCAGCCATCACCTGCTTGATGGTGGGCATCGGTCCGCACCTTTCGTCGGTTGTTGATGCACCGGCACTCATTGTCGTCGCCGGCGGGACGCTGGCGGCGTCCCTCATCGCCAATCCGCTGCAGGATGTCGTGAATCTGGTCGGCATCTACTGGAGGGCCATCTTCGTCAGAGTCGCTGTGCCTACAGAACTGATCGAACGCATCGTCGCCTTCGCGGAAACGGCCCGGCGCGAGGGTATTCTGGCCCTGGAGCGGGCGCTCACGACCGGCGACGACCTGTTTCTGGCCCAGGGCATTCGGCTGGCTGTGGACGGCACCGAGCCGGACCTGATCATGGACATCATGGAGACAGAGTTGCAGTTCATCTAAGAGCGTCACGC
>CALFPI010000492.1 GCA_937919035.1 uncultured Gemmatimonadaceae bacterium | reverse complement strand
CGCGCCTGTTGTCCATGCAGTCGGAGCTGCGCTTCCCCTTTGGTGCAGAGGATCGGGCCGGGCCACGTCACACGGGCGTCATCTATTACGACGCGGGTGGGATCTGGTTGCCCGGTGAAGTGCCGGTACCGATGGACCTGCACCATTCCATTGGCCTCGGATACCGCCGTCGCATGCGGGTTCTGGGCATGTTGCGCTTTGATCTGTGGTTGCCTGTGCGTGGAATCACTGCGGACATCTTTCAACTGAACATCAATCTCGGTCATGCTTTCTAACCGCCGATACCTGCTGACGGCGATCTCGTTGGCGTCTGCCCTTGCCTCGGTGGCCTTTGCCGAAGGAGCGGGGATCCACATCGCCACCGTGACGCCGGCGATCCGCGATGGCATGTTGCTTGTCGACGTCGAGTGTGAGGCGTTGTTTTCGCCGCGGAGCCTGAGCACCCTGCAAAGCGGGCTGCCAGCTGTACTGCAACTGGAACTGCAACTGCTGCGGGGCACACGGGTGCAGACCATGCTCGGTCTTGGGCAGGAGGAATTCGACATCGTACACACGGTGCGCGAGGCCCATTCGATCCGTTACGACGTCTGGGGGGAGCGCTACACCATCCACCACCGTGGGCGAGAGGTGCAGATCGCCGCAAGTGTGCAGGACGCCGAAGCGGCAGCTGCAGTCTTTTCCGATCTCGTTCTGGGGCCGCTGGGAGAGTGGCATATCGATGTCACCTACAGGACGAGAGTGCGTGTGCAGCTGCTGCCGATCTCACCGGAACAGGGCGACCGTATTGCCGACTGGCTGCGGGCGCCGGCGCCACTGAGCAACGCCGCCGATGAGGAGGATGGTGGGAGTTTCGGCTTTGATGTGAGTGAGCTGCTATCCGTGCTGTGGGGGCGGGGCAAACCGACGCGAGATCGTTCGCCGTGGTACGAAGGCGACAGCTTTCGCCTTGATGCAGCCGGCCAACTGCAACCCTGATGCGGCGCATTCGCTCCAAGCTGGTGCTGGCCTTGCTCGTGGTCACGCTGATCCCTCTGGTGCCGTCGTACTATCTGGTCCGCAGTCTCGTGGATCGCAGTTTCGAACTGGGCTTCAATCAGACCGTGGAGCGGGCGATCGAGGGAGCGGCGAGCATGTCACGCCAGCTCTACGCACGTCATCGACAGGAGAGCCTCGAGCTTGGCCAGTTGGTGGCCCGATCACCGGCCCTGCTGTCTCTGTTGCAGGGCCACGTCGACCCGGAGACGCAGGAGCGGGCGCGTACGGCGGCGGTGCCACTCGGGCAGTACGTGCTGCACGCATATGACCCGACGGGCACGCTTGTGTCCGTGATCGAGGAACTGCCCGACTCCCTGCAGGCTGCGACTGATACTACGGCAGAGGCGGACGCCGGCTTGCTGTACGAGGTGGAATTCTCCGAAGATTCGGCGGAGAAGAGCTTCGGCGAACTGCTGGCGGAGGAGGCTTTCGCCCTCGTCTGGACGCCTCCGGAAGGCGCGCCCATCGAGGACTACGTCGGTCAGATCGAGGCATTGCTTGCTGACGGCAGGGCGGTCCTGCTGGATTCGAACAGTGACCCGGGGTATGTGACCATGTTCCTGCCGGTGTACGCAGGGGACACGTCAGCGGGGGCGTTGTTGATCTCGCGCCGTACGCCGGAGGGATTCCCGCAGACCGCGCGTCATGTGATGGTTGTAAATCAGTTCTTCAAGACCATCGATTACTACAAGGAGGATCTGCGCGGGCTGTTCATCGGTGTGTTTGTGGTCTTCTACCTGATCCTCGCCACCTTGGCTGCTGCCGTCGGCTACGTATTCTCGAGACGTATCACGGCGCCCCTGCTGCGCCTGGTGGCAGGCACCCGTGAGGTCGCCAAGGGAGATCTCGATTACCAGATCCGGGTGTCCTCGCGGGATGAGATCGGTCAGCTGATGGCCAGTTTCAACCAGATGATCGCGGCGATCAAAGAAAACCAGCAGCTGGCACAGGAGCGCGAGCGCGCCCGGCAGCAGGTGGCATCCGAGAGCGCCCAGCATGAGCGCGATCTGGAAGTCGCACAGCTGCAGACGCGCGCCTTGCAGGCGGAGAACGAGCGCAAGAACATCGAGCTGAAGAAGGGCGAAGAACTGGAACGGGCCTACGGCGAGCTGGAGGAATCCCACCGGCTGCTGCAGGAAGTGCAGATGCAGCTGATTCTGCAGGAGAAGATGGCCTCGCTCGGTACCATGGTCGCCGGTTTCGCCCACGAGATCAACAATCCGATGGGCGCGGTGCGGGGCGCCACCGACGTGGCGACGCGCTGCGTACACCGCCTGCAGCAGAGCATGAATGTCGCCGGTGCGCCAGCCGCCGAGGACGAGAAGACGATGCGGATTCTGCAGGAGAACCTGCGCGTCATCGGTGACGCCGAGGACCGGGTCGCTCGTCTGGTCGAGAGCCTGCGCAATTTCGGTCGCCTCGACGAGGCCGCCTTTCAGGTGGCGGACCTGCACGAAGGCCTCGACAGCACGGTGCATCTCCTTGGACAGATGCTCAGTACACGGATCACGGTACACCGTCAGTACGGCGAGATCCCGCGAACCTTCTGCTCGGCAGCCCAGCTCAACCAGGTTTTCATCAGCGTGCTGCGCAACGCCATTCAGGCGATCGAGGGGGACGGCGAGATCACCATCCACACGAGTGTCGAAGCAGGGCGCATCGTCGTGCGCATCCGGGATACAGGCAAGGGTATGCCGCCGGAGCAACTCGATCGGGTCTTCGACCTGCATTTCAGCTCTGATACATCGCGCGTCAAACTCGGCTCCGGCCTGTCCATGGCGTACCGCATCGTGCAGGAACACGGTGGCGACCTGCGCATCGACAGTGCACCCGGTACAGGAACAGAAGTTGTGATCCTGCTGCCGATACGAGAAGGCGCAACAAAAGGAGCGACGCTCTCATGACAGACATTCTCAACGTTGCCGTCATCGGTTGTGGCGGCCACGCCCAGCATCATTTTCGCATGATCGCCGCCGATCCGCGTTTGCGGCTGATGGCGGTGGCCGAGATCGATGCGGCGCGCCTGGTGTCGGCAGCCAGTGCGCACGGCCCGCTGCAGGCCTTTGATGACTACCGCAGCATGCTCGACAGGATCGGTGATATCGACATCGTACATGTCACAACCATGCCGGGGTTTCTCGTCGACATCGTGCTGGACTGTATGGCTCGCGATCTGCATGTGCTGGTGGAAAAACCGCCGGGAATGTCCAGCGCCGACACGGGGCGGATGGCTGACGCAGCTGCCGGCAGTGCGGGCAAGTCGATGGTGTCCTTCAACCGCCGCTACATGCCGCAAATTCTGGCCGTGCGCCGGCTGGTACAGGAGGCCGGTGGTGCGGTACACGTATCGGCGACCTACAACAAGCCCGTCACAACGCTGGGCACGCCAGCCATGGCAGGGATCACGCCCGATCCTGTGGTCTGTGACGCCATTCACCATGTCGATCTGCTTCGCTGGCTGGCGGGCGCAGGCGACACGGCGGCTACCGCGACGCATGTGCACGCCCTCGTCCAGGACGGGCCCCGCGCGGGCAGTCACCGACACAACGCCGTAATTCGATTTGACACGGGTGCGATCGGCAGCTTCAGCAGCCACTACGGCGTTGGCCAGCGCGAACAGCGGGCCGAGGCGCACGCTGAGGATCTGTCGGCCTATCTCGACCTCAACACCGAGCCGCAGGTGCAACTGTCCAGGGCCGAAGCCGCCGCAGGTGGCACAACGAGGACCTGCACCCAGGCGCCAGCGCTGGATCTGTCCGCCGTTGGTGGTGCCCACTTCGACGAAGTCCGGCACTTCACCGATTGCATCCTCGAAGATCGCCAGCCCTGGTCCGGACTGCAGGATGCAGTGGCCACCATGCGTCTGGCCGAGGCCATCCGTGGTGGACACCAGGGCCCATTGCCGTAGCGGCATGTTCCCCTTTCGCCCCAGAAAAACAAGCGTAGCCCTGCACAGCGTTGTCCTGCTCGTGCCCGCAGGCGACACCTATGCGACGGCGGCTGCGACGATTGCTGCGGGGCTGCAGCGCGTCGGCTGTGCCAGGGTCCGTACCGTCGTCGCCAATGAAGTGCCCGCGGCGGCGGCAGGTGACACGCTGATCGCCATTGGCAACTGTGCCGACAACGCCCTGTTCCGCCAGCTGTACTACCATGCCCGCGATCTGACCGATCTCGCCTGGCCGGGTAAGGGAGGCTGGGCGATCCGCAGCCTCGACAATGCCACGCCAGGTGGGGCCGACGCCGTACTGGTGAGTGTCAGTACCAGCGCCGACGCCACGGCAGCAGCGGCGGCCTTCTGCAACATCCTCGATGAGTACGGGCCGTCACTGCCCCGGCTGCACCGGGTTGCACCCGGGGCGTGGCAACAGCTGTATCTCGAGCAGATCCACGAACTGTTGCCGACGCCGGATACCAGTCTTGATGTGCTTGGCGGTGGCAGTGGTGACTGGGACTACATGATGGCCATCGGCAAACTCGGGGTGCTGGCGATCCGGACGGGTGACACCGAGCTCATTCTGCGCTTCACCGCCGAGTTGCTGCGTTTTCTGCGCGTGCGTTTCCGTGAGCGCGAACTGGAAGACCCGATGCAGATTCACGGGTTTCTGCGCAATCTGCTGCGCCCCTTCGCCATGCTCGAACAGCACCCGGCCATAAGCGACGCCCTGCGTCTGGAACGGCTGCACGGCCTGCTGGGGCTGTATCGCTCGACGGAGGGGGCCGCCAATCCGCGCTTGCTCGATGACGCCCGGTTCCGGCGGGTGCGGCAGAACCACGGCACACGCACGGCAGTGGATGTCTATGACGGGGCCCTGTATTTCTGGCGGCAACACGGTCTGGCGGAAGCCCTGGAGTGGATGCAACTGGCAGCGCGTTTCTTTGCACCGCAGATGGAGTCATCGAAGCCGGTGTGTGACTCGTGGGGGCATCAATGGACGGCGTCGCTGTACACAACGGCGGAGTATGCGCTTCTCTGCAACGAGCACGACTACTTCCACTCGGCGCCCTTCACCGACGCCGTCGACCGTGCCCTGATGGCGCACAGCCAGCTCGAGAAGGGCCCAGCGCTGTATCTGCTGATGGCGGCAGCTGTGACGGGCAACGGTGCATATCTGGCGCTGAGCCCGCCGCATGATCTCGTGCAGCAGACGCTGCGTTTGCTCGGCGCCGACGAGTTTGGTCGCAGCTGGCTTATCGGCGTACCACCGCGACAGCCCGAGGAGCTGACGGGGGTACGCGTGGCGCCCGTGGCGGAACTGTTCTACGACTCGATCGGTTCGTACGAGGCCTACGCACCGGCCGGGATCTATCGTCAGGATGTCCCGCAGGCTGATACCTTCGACAAAATTTCCTATCGCTCGGGCTGGGGCGAAAAGGATGCCTATCTGTTGCTTGACGGCATCTCCGGTGGCTCCCATTCCTATCAGGATGGCAACTGCATCGTGCGCTTCACCAGCCACGGCAAAACCTGGTTTGGGGGACCCCGGTATGGCAGCTGGACGACCGGTTCGGTACGGGAGCAGAATGGCATCAGTCTCTCTTGTGATGGTGAGGGTCCCGGGTGCGAAGCGCGTTTTGCCCGCCTGCATCAGGCGGAAACCATCGACGGCATCGGGCTCATCCGCACGCAGATAGATCTGCCTGCAACGGCCAGCTGGTATCGCCAGATCGTGATCCACCCACAAGGGTGGATGCTTGTATGTGACGAGATCGTTGTGGCCAGGGCGGGGGAGTTCACTGTGCAGGGGCAGTGGAACCTTCTGGGTGATGTCAGTGACGGTGATGATGGTATCGGCGTGCGATCCACGCAGGAGTCCGTACAGCTGACGCTGCTTCAGGTTGGGGCCAGCAGCACCTGGCTGGCACCGATATGTGCCGCCGGGGCGCAGGTCAGCACGCGGTGGAACCTGCGTCAGTCGCAGGAGCTGGACGTCGGCGAGAGTGTGCTGCAGGTCACGATGTGGCGTTGTGCGCAGACAACGGCAGCGGCGACACCAACACTTGACTTGCAGGATCGGACTTTGTCGGTCGCCGTCCCCGGCGACGAGCGTGTGACACTGCAGCTTGATCCTCGGTCGCACGCGGCGGCCGTAGTGGGTGAGGTGATCGAGCTCGTCGCCGTCGGTGCTCGACCCAAACGCCAGCGACCGCTGTCACCGGTCACGGGGAAATCCCTGGCGCCTGTCTGGCGCTGCGAACTCGCTTCGCCCAACGACAGGGCCGCCTCGATCCAGGTCATCAAGACCGCTGGTGACACGTGCTTGCTCGGTACGGCAACGGGAGATACATACCGACTCGATGCCACAGGCGGGTTGGCGGCGCCGATCCCGGCAGCAGAAGGGATCACGGCGCTGCTGCCACTGGCGGATGCGGGCCTGCTTACCGGTGGCGACGATGGCACCCTGCGTCGCTATGATGCGTCTGGTGCCCTGTTGTGGAACCAGCAGATCCTGTGGCAACCCATGGGCTGGGACAACTGGACCCGGGGCAACTGTGCCATCCTCGATGTGGCGGTGGGGGAGCTGGGCGGCGGCTCGTGCATCATCGTGGGGTGCGCGGATCGACATGTCTATGCCTTCGATCTGCACGGCAGCCTGCTGTGGCGCGCCCCATGCCAGTGGGGACCGGCGGCCCACGTGGCGATTGCCGCCATCGGCGACGATGGGCAGAACCTGATCCTTGTCGGCATGGAGCGCCCCGCGATCCACGCATGTTGTCTGCTGTACGACG
>CALFPI010000491.1 GCA_937919035.1 uncultured Gemmatimonadaceae bacterium | reverse complement strand
CTGTCCTCCTACCCGCATCCACGCCTGATGCCTGACTTCTGGCAGTTTCCCACAGCGGCCATGGGGTTGTCCTCGATCATGGCGATCTATCAGGCCCGGTACAATCGCTACCTGCAGGATCGCGGGCTCATGACGCCAAGTGACGCGCGCGTCTGGGCCTTTATCGGCGATGGCGAGACCGATGAACCGGAGTCGCTTGGCGCCATTTCCCTGGCGGCGCGCGAAAAGCTGGACAACCTGGTGTTCGTCATCAACTGCAATCTCCAGCGCCTTGATGGCCCCGTGCGTGGCAATGGCAAGATCATCCAGGAACTGGAGACGGTATTTCGCGGTGCCGGCTGGAACGTCATCAAGGTGATCTGGGGCTCCGATTGGGATCCGCTGCTGGCGCGCGATGATGAGGGTTTGCTGGCGCGACGTATGGGTGAGCTGGTGGATGGTCAGTATCAGAAGTACTCCGTCTCCGAAGGGGATTATCAGCGCAAGCACTTTTTCGGTACCGACCCGCGACTGGAGGCGATGTCGCAGGGCCTCACCGATGAGCACATCCGCACGATCCGCCGTGGCGGCCACGATCCCGACAAGGTGTACGCCGCCTACCGGGCGGCGACGGAGTTCCGTGGGGCCCCATCGGTGGTGCTGGCCAAGACGATCAAGGGTTTCGGCATGGGGCGCGTCGGCGAGGGCACCATGACGTCGCACCAACTGAAAAAGCTGGACGTCGAGGTGCTGCGCGAGATCCGCACACGCTTCGGCATCCCGCTGTCCGATGCGGAAGTCGATGGTCTGCCCTTCTACCGTCCACCCGAGGACAGCCCCGAGATCCGCTACCTGCTGGAACGTCGCCAGGCTCTCGGCGGATTCGTACCGCGTCGGCGTGTGACGGGGCCACCGGCACAGACACCGAAGGCCGATCTGTTTGACGAATTCAGCACCGGCAGTGGCAAGCGCGAACTGTCGACGACGATGGCCTTCGTCCGCATCCTCACCAAGTTGCTGCGCGACGCCGATCTGGGAAAGATGGTCGTGCCCATGGTCCCGGATGAGGCACGCACGTTTGGTATGGAGGCGTTGTTCCGTCAGTACGGGATCTACTCACACATCGGCCAGCTGTACGATCCGGTCGATTCCGAAAGCCTGACCTACTATCGTGAGGCGCGCGATGGTCAGTTGATCGAGGAGGGAATCACCGAAGCGGGGGCTCTGTCGACATTCATCGCCGCCGGAACAGCCTATGCGACACACGGTGTGTCGACACTGCCCTTCTTCGTGTTCTACTCCATTTTCGGCTTTCAGCGCGTCGGTGATCTGATCTATGCCGCCGGCGATCAGCAGGCGCGAGGTTTCCTCATCGGCGCCACGTCAGGGCGCACGACGCTCAACGGCGAGGGGCTGCAGCATCAGGATGGCCACAGCCACATCCTCGCCTACGCCTTTCCCCACATCGTCGCCTATGATCCTGCCTTTGCCTACGAGGTGGCAATCATCATCCGTGAGGGCATCCGCCGCATGCAGGTGGAGGGCGAAGCCGTGGTCTACTACATCACGGTGACGAACGAGAACTACGCCATGCCCGCCATGCCCGACGGCGCTGAGGAGGGCATCCTCCGCGGTATGTACCGTGTGCGGGCTTCGGCTCACAGTCGCCGCCGCAAGCGGGCGCACCTGTTCGGCTCCGGAGCCATTCTCAATGAAGCACTGAAGGCGCAGCAGGTGCTCGAAGCAGAGTACGGCGTGGCGGCCGACGTGTGGAGTATCACGAGCTACAAGCAACTGCACGAGGACGGCGCCGAGGCGGAACGATGGAATCTGCTGCATGCCAACGAGCCGGCGAAACAGCCATACATCAGCCGCTGCCTGCAGGGCAGTACGGGTGCTTTCGTGCTGGCCAGCGATTTCGTCAGGGCCCTGCCCGACTCGATTGCCCGCTGGTTTCCCACACCACCGGTGAGCCTCGGCACGGATGGTTTTGGCCGCAGCGAATCCCGGGCGGCTCTGCGGGACTATTTCAGCGTCGACGCCAACATGATTGCCTGGTCGGCGCTGGTTGAGTTGTTCCGTCAGGGCGACATCGATGCGACCGTGCTGGACAAGGCGCAGGTGGCGCTTGCCATCGATCCCGACAAACCCAACCCCCTTTCCATCTGAGCCGTGAGAGCGCTGCTTATCGGGCTCTTTCTGTTGGCGATCGTCATGGGCGCCGGTCCCGGCATCCATCTGGTCAATCCCGATGCAACCGATCCAGCCGCCACCTTTACGACCTTCGGTCTGCCGACGATCTACCTATGGGGTCTATTGTGGTATACGGTACAGCTCGGGGTGATTCTGGTGGCCTACTTCCGCTTCTGGACGACAGAGGATGACTGACGGCGTCATGGCATCCGGCGATCTGGGTAACACGCCGTACGTCATTGTTGGACTGTACCTGCTGCTGCTGCTGGCCCTGGGGATCATCGGCTACCGCAAACGCCAGGGAGAGAGTGAAGAGGATTACTTCCTTGCCGGCCGCAACCAGGGCTGGGTGGTGTCGTCGCTGACAATCATGGCGACCTTCTTCAGTTCTTTTGCCCTGCTTGGCGCCCCGGGCATGGTTTATCGCGATGGCATCGTCTTCGCCCTGTTCAGCCTGAACGTGCCCGTCGCCGGTGTCGCCATCTACGTCTTCGGCGCTCGCATTCGTCGCATCGGTCGTGAGCGCGGCTACCTGACGCCGGCAGATATGATTGTGGACCACTACGGCAGCCCCGTGGGGCTGCGCCTGCTCGTGGCCCTCGTGGGCCTGCTCTATGCGGTGCCCTACGTCGTCATCCAGATCCAGGCGGGCGGCATTCTGTCGCAGCAACTGTTCCCGGGGCAGCATGCTTTCGAGACGGGCGCGTGCCTGCTGGCATTGATCACCATGGTTTACGTCGCTGTCGGTGGCATGCGTTCGGTAGCCTGGACCGACGTGCTGCAGGGTGGCCTGCTGGTTGCCGGCATGTTACTGGCGGGGACCGCCGTTGTTGCCGTGCTGGGTGGTCCCGGCGCGTTCTTCGCAGCCGTCGCCAAGTTGCCTCCCAAGTCGCTGTCGGCTCCAGGTACGACGGGCCGCTGGACGCCGGAATTGCTGTTTACGGCCTCCCTCTTCGCCTCCCTGGGATCGATGATTCAGCCGGCGCAGTGGATGCGGTTCTACGCGGCGCGTTCCAATGATGTACTGCGCCGCAGCGCCCTGATCTTTGCCGCCGTACTGACCCTGTGCTTTTTCTTTGGTGTCATGCTCGTCGGCCTTGGCGGGCAGGTGCTCTATCCGCTGGTAGATGCCGCCGGCGCCTATCTCACGACAGATGCGGGTGCCATTCTGCCGAACCCCGCCGTGGGGCAGACACCGGGAGAGTTCGATCAGATCCTCGTCGTGGTGCTGAAGAATCACCTGCCGGATCTGCTCGGCCCCGCGGGCGTTGTGCTGGCGACCCTGATTCTGGTGGCGATCATGGCGGCGGCGATGAGCACGGCCGATTCAAACCTGCACGCCCTGAGCGCTTTGATCACACACGACGTCTACGACCAGTTCGTCCGTCCCCAGGCATCGCAGCGCGAACGAACCTGGGTCGGCCGGGTGCTGATCGCCGCGGTAACCGTGCTGGCCCTGGTGCTCGTCCTCGTCGGCCGCCGCAGTGCCAGCAATCCGCTGGGCATGATCGTGATCCTTGGCCTGCTGGCCATTTCCTTTTCGACACAACTGCTGCCCATGACGGTGGATATGCTGTATCTGCGTCGCGGCACACGTCGGGGCGCGATCGCCGGGCTGATCACGGGCCTGCTGCTGATCTTCGCCCTCAGCCCGTTCTGGTCAATGGTTGCGGGAGAGACTTTTGGCGGCCTGCTGGGCAGCATGAAGAAAATGATCGATATCGGCGCCTGGGGCCTGTTGTTCAACACGATCATTTTTGCCGCCGTCAGCTGGCGCGATTCTCACGATCCGGACGCCGACGCCGGCACTCGCTCCCAGGTGGAATCGTAGAGATAGCGATCCTTGAACCAACCGACCGCGTAGGTTTCGCGCTGCCCTCAGGCGACCTGCACCAGGCGCTTGCCGATGTTGTCGCCTGTCAGCATGCCGATGAACGCCGCCGGTGTCTGTTCCAGCCCGGTAACGATGTCCTCTCTGTACGACAGACGTCCATCCTGCACCCACGTGGACAGCTCCTGCAGGGCCGTGGCGTACAGTTTTTCGAAGTCGAAGACGAGGAAGCCGCGCATCTGCAGTCTCCTGGTAATGAAGAGCCACGTAAGGCGTGGCCCCATTTCCGGCGCACGCAGGTTGTACTGCGAGATCTGGCCGCAGACGGAGATGCGGCCGCCAATGTTCATGCGCTGCAGGACCGCGTCGGAGATCGTACCACCCACGTTGTCGAAGTAGATATCGACACCATCCGGGCAGAGCTCTCCCAGGGCAACGCCATAGTCCGGGGTCGTCTTGTAGTTGAACGCCGCCGAAAAGCCCAGTTCATCTGTCACATGCGACACCTTCGCATCGGTGCCGGCGACACCGATGGCGCGGCACCCTTTGATCCGGGCGATCTGCCCGACCAGCGAACCGACGGCACCCGCCGCCCCTGAGACGACAACGGTCTCGCCCTCCTGTGGATGGCCGATCTCCAGCAGGCCCACCCAGGCGGTGATGCCCGGCATGCCGAGCACCCCCAGCGATGTCGAGATGGGCGCCAGGTCGGGGTCCACCTTGCGCGCTCCATCACCGCTGGCCAGACCATACTCCTGCCAGCCGCTGTGCACCTGGGCCACATCCCCCTCGACGAACCCG
>CALFPI010000490.1 GCA_937919035.1 uncultured Gemmatimonadaceae bacterium | reverse complement strand
ATGGATGGCTCATAACGCACAAGATCGGACGAGCAGAGTACGTCGACGTGCCCAATCCTGCCGTCCCTGGCTGCTGCGTCGACGACTCTTGCATGCAACAGCACCTCGACGCCGGCGCCAACTACCATCTCCTGCAGGAAGAAGGCGCACCACTCCAGCTCGAAGGGGCGTCGATCGGCGTTGGACTGGTAGCTGTCGATCAGATCATGCGCCACCGGCTGTGGCCTGACGGCCGAGCACATTGGAGGGTTCGACAAGGAGGATGCGCAGACTCTTTGACTGCATGCCGGCGGCGGCACCCAGAGCAGCGAAACAACCCGCCATGCCGCCACCGGCGATGAGGATGTCCACGGTTCCTATGATGTTGATCCATCCTTCTGTGATGGCCCAGCGTAACGCGACGCGGCCTGTGGTCAAGCGGCGGGACACGGAGCGCAGGTCATATACGGCACACTAGCGCCCCGGCCTCAGAGCAGCCCCAACCCCTGTAACAGCATGCGCAGCGCCAGCACCGTGATCAGTATGCGGATGCCGTGACGAAAGATGTGCTCCGGCACGTGGGTGCGCACCCTTGTGCCCGCCCAGGATCCAAGGACGGCACCGATCGTCATGCCGATGACGAGTTGCACATAGGGGGCAAAGGCAAAGCCGAGCAGGCCGAAGGTTACGACCTTCAACATGTGCATGATTGTCATCTGCACCGAATGGGTAATCACGGTGCGATCCCGCCCGAGTTCCTCGCGCAGCAGGAAAGGCATATTGAGGGGGCCGGCGACGCCGACGAAGAGGGACAGTGCCGTCTGTACGAGCCCAAGAACTCCGAAGCGGAACGGTATCCGGCGATTGCCGCGCAGCTTCGGCATCCAGGTGAACAGCAGAATGCAAAGGCCGAGGATCAGCGGCAGGTTGTCCCAGGCAAACAGGGGCACCAGCCGCGATCCAAGCAGCGCCCCCAGAATCGCACCGATGCCGTAATCGCGGACGATGCGCCACTCGATGTGACGGACGCCCAGCAGGGCACGACTGATGTTGCTGGTGATCTGTACCAGCCCATGGATGGGGATCACTGCAGCCGGTGGCAGCAATGAGGCCATGATGGCGATGAGCATGACGCCTCCGGCAATGCCGCCAATGGCGGCCGTCATCGACGTAAGGAAAGCGGCGGGGATGAGGACGAGCTCTGTCATCCAGGACGCGCCCGCGCAACGGTGTGACCTGCTGCGACCAGGGCGATCTTAGCTGCGTGCAGCGCCTCCTGCTTGAGCAGGATGTAATCGGTGTCAAAGGTCGAGATGACGAATACGGGGATCGCGGCGTCAGCCAGCGGCTGCAGGATCGAAGCCAGCACGCCAACGGCGGAAAACTCCAGGGGACCGGTAACCTGCAGCGCGATCCAGTCGGCCTCTGCGCACACACCCGGCGGCACGTTGGCGGCCTGACACAGAACCGATAGTTCATGGGTGGTCCGGGTCGTGCTGGTGAGAGGTCCGGCGCCGATCCATGCCGGCGTCGGCGCGTCCGCAGCCAATCGACAGATGGCGTAGCGCTCGGGCAGAAGGTTCAGCTGTTGTGGCATTGCTGGTGTGACCTCGGGTGGCGCATGCGCAGGGGGGGGCAGGTTACAAACTACATCGGTGTTGGGCCGCGCGTGATCTCCTGTCGTACCGTATCGTTGAAGACACCCCGTATCCACCTGGAGAATGAGTCGATGCCCGACCCCGGATTCCTGAGAAAACAGACGCTCAGGAACTACGATTACGGATGGGAACGCCTGAAGGGCGACCCAGATATGAGGTCCGCTTTCTGGCGCAACAACGGCGCTGATTTTCTCGCCCGGCAAGAGCTGTGTATTGCCCCCGAGTGGTTCGCCGGCAAGAAGGTGCTGGATGTCGGCTGTGGGGGCGGCCGTTGGACCTTCGGCCTGCAGGAGCTGGGTTGTGACGTCACCTCGATTGATGCCAGTGCAGCGGCGGTGGAGTTCGTCGGCGCCAACATCAGCAAGGGTGCATCGCGGGCGCTCCAGGCGAACATCTTCGAGTTGCCGCCGGAGGTCACCGATGAGAAGTACGACCTGGTTTTCTCCTGGGGCGTGTTGCACCATACCGGCGATACCCTGCGAGCACTGCAGACCATTGTGCCCCTGATGAAACCGGACGGAGTGCTCTATATCTACCTGTACGGAGCCCGATCCTGGAGCCCCCTGAAAAGCTTTCTCGTCAAGACGGCGCGGGTCGTACTCTTTCCCGTGCCGGCCCCGCTCAAATTTTCGGCCTTCAAGCTCCTGCTCGGCGAGTACAAGGCGGGTCTGGCCATGGATGTCATGGGATCGACCATCGCCCATCGGTACTCTCAGGAAGAAGTGGACGGTTGGTTACAGGAGTTGGGTTTTGCTCACGTGGTGCGCACCATCGGCACCGATGAGATCTACCGCAAAGCGTACCATGACGGGTGTTCGGCGGCGGCTTTCGCCACCGAACCGCAGGGACCGCCCTACTGGTTCGACAAGTGGCGGCAAGAGAACTATCAGAACCTGTTGCGCCGTGACATGCATGATCCGGATCAGGATGACGCGGGGCCCGATGTACTTCCGCCCCGGTGAACCCCACGGCCTGCCAAACAATCCTTTCAATGCCCTGATTGTGCCGCGTCCCATCGGTTGGATCTCGACACGCAGTGCTGCCGGTGTCGACAACCTGGCGCCGTACTCGTTTTTCAATGCCGTCGCCTACGATCCGCCGCAGGTGATGTTTGCCGCTACAGGCCATCACAATGGTGGGGGCCTGAAGGACACGGTGCGCAACATTCAACAAACCGGAGAATTCGTCATCAATCTGGCGACGTGGCCCCTGCGTGAGGCGATGAACGCGTCCGCCGTGGGGGCGCCGGGCGATGTGGACGAGTTCGTCTACGCCGGATTGACGAAGGCGGACTCCGAGTCTGTGAAGCCGCCTCGGGTCGCCGAGAGTCCAGCACATCTGGAGTGTGTGCACACGCAGACGGTGCAGTTGCTGACGAATGATGATGAGCCCAACACGGTGACCTTTGGCCGTGTTGTTGGCATCCACATCGATGAGTCCATTCTCGTCGATGGCAGGGTGGACATGGAGCGCCTGCAGCCTCTCGGGCGGCTCGGATACCTCGACTATGTCGTCGTCAAGGAGGTCTTCAGCATGGAGCGCCCTACCTGGCCGTAAGGGTCACGTCCCATCGCTCTGAGGGGATGTTGACCCTATACTCTATTGCATGTTTTCCGCCCGCAATATGATGGTACTGAGACGTGTGGCACGTGGCCCCGCGCTGCGGTTGCTCGTTGTTCTTGCGGCGCTGGTGACGTGTGTTGAGGTCTTTGCCTCCATCACCTGGGGCCTGTCGGGGGCGGGCACGGTGGATCTGGCGACCCTGGCAACAATTGAGCCGCCGGATCGGCATCCCGCGGGCCCGCAGGCGCTGCATTCTGTAAGTGAGTGGCCCGCCGACAGGGAACGCCTGTTCCAGGAGGCACCGCAGTACGCACAGCAGGTCGCCGCCGGGCAGTTGCCGGCTGTCGCTGACCGGCTGCCGGACAACCCTCTCGTGATCACGCCGCCTCAACAATTGGGCCCCTACGGCGGCGTCTGGCGTCGGTATGCCACCGGACCCAGTGACATCGAGAGTCTCGAGGCACGGCTCGCCTACGACGGTCTCGTGCGCTGGGATCCCATGGCGCAGGAGATCCTGCCGAATCTGGCGACGCACTGGGATATCGAGGATGGCGGGCGCAGCTTCACCTTTCATCTGCGGCGGGGGGTCCGCTGGTCCGATGGCCATCCCTTCAGTGCCGACGACATCCTGTTCTGGTACAACGATGTCCTGCAGGATACCGACATCACGCCCGTGATCGGTCTCGACTACCGCCATGGCGGCGAACTCATGAAGGTGGACAAGCTTGACCCGCATACGATCCGTTTCCGTTTCGCCGAGCCGAACGGACTGTTTCTCAAACAGATGGCATCCAATTTCGGCTACACCATCGTCGGCTATGCCGCCCACTATCTGAAACAGTTCCATCGCAACTACGTGCCCGAAGAAGAACTGACACGGTTGGCACGCGAAAGTGGTCGCGATCTCTGGTTTCAGTTGTTCACCGACCGGCGTGAGTGGCGCAACCCGGACATGCCACGTCTGTGGGCGTGGGTGTGCACCGAGCCGCCGCCTTCCCGGCCGGTCCGTTTCAGCCGTAATCCCTACTACTGGAAGGTCGATCCTGAAGGTCGGCAGTTGCCCTATATCGATGCGATCACCTTTGAGATCTACGACATCGAGACGATCAATCTGAAGGTGATCAACGGCGAAGTCGGTATGCAGAGCCGCCACGTCAACATAGGTGACTACCCGCTGTTCATGGCCAACCAGAAGGCCGGCAACTATACCGTTTATCACTGGATCGATGGGGGCGATGGCACGATGGCCCTGTCGATGAACCTGAACCACAAGGATCGGGTCCTGGCCGGGATCTTCAGCGACCACCGTTTTCGCAAGGCGATGTCCCATGCGCTCGACAGACAATCGCTGAACGAAGCCAATTTCTTCGGCCTTGGCGAGGCGCGGCAGGTGGCACCACCGCCGGTCTCTGCGTGGTACGTGAAGGAGTATGAGAAGGCCTATCTCGAGTTTTCTCCGGACATCGCCAATCGTCTGCTTGATGAGATGGGTCTCGACCAGCGGGACGAGGACGGCATACGGCTGCGCCCCGATGGCAAGCCCCTGAGCATCTATCTGGAGATGTCGTCCACGGGTTCGGGCCTGAGCCAGTTGTTTGAGATGATCGCCGCCGACTGGACGGATGTGGGCGTGCTGACGAAGGTGAAGATGTCGGCTCGTCAACTGTTCAGACAGCGGCGTGAGGCGCGTCTGTCCGATGTCTGCCTGTGGGGGGGCGCCGGCGAGATCGTGCCTGTTCTCGACCCACGCTGGTTCCTTCCGTACAGCATGAGTTCATTCCACGGCCTCGACTACGCCCAGTGGTACCGCACAGACGGGCGCAAGGGAGTCGAACCCCCGGCGCCGATGCTGGCGGCGCTCGAGCTGTTTGCCCAGCTGCAGCGTACGCTGGATGAAGCCGAGCAGATCCGTCTGTTCAAACAGATCATCGAGATCAACCGACAGAACCTGTGGATCATCGGTGGCGTCGGCTCCATTCCGCAGATCTTCATCGTCCACAACAACTTCCGCAACGTGCCCAAGGTGGCGGTGGCGTGCTGGCCCATGCGCACCCCCGGGGCAACAGCGCCCGAGTGTTACGCCATTGATGCAGCGGAGACGCTCTGATGCTGGCTCTCATCCTGCGGCGTGTCCTGTGGATGTTTCCTACTCTGTGGATCATCTCCATCATCTCCTTCGCCCTGATTCAGTTGCCGCCAGGTGACTACCTGACGTCGTATATCACCGCACTGGAGGAGACGGGCGAGACCGTGAGCCTTGAGCAGGTGGCAGCCCTGCGCAAACGCTACAACCTCGACGAGCCCTTCGTGCTGCAGTACAGCAAATGGCTCAATGATCTGCTGCCCTTCGGCTTTCGGCGGGCCGAGGATGGTGCCTACCTGACGGTGGCCCATGAGGATGGCCGTCGCAGCATCAACTGGCCCTGGTTCAAGTGGCCGGATCTGGGCACCTCCTTCGAGTGGAATCGCCCCGTAGGTGAGCTCATCGGCGAACGTCTGCTGCTGACGATGACGATTTCCATCTTCACGTTGTTGTTCACCTGGGCCCTGGCCATTCCCATCGGTATCTACTCAGCGGTGCGTCAGTACTCGTGGGGGGATTACACCTTTTCCGTGCTCGGTTTCATCGGTCTGGCGACGCCGAACTTTCTGCTGGCGCTGGTGTTCATGTACATCGGCTACTCCGTCTTTGGTGTCAGCGCCGGTGGCCTGTTCTCGGCAGCGTATGAGAATGCGCCCTGGAGCATGGACAGATTCTGGGATCTACTCGCCCATATGTGGATTCCCGTCATCGTCATCGGCACCTCGGGTACGGCGGGGCTCATCCGCGTCATGCGCGGGAACCTGCTCGACGAGTTGCCCAAGCAGTATGTCATGACGGCACGAGCCAAGGGTGTGAGCCCGGTGAAGCTGCTGCTGAAATACCCCGTGCGCGTGGCGCTGAACCCGCTGGTGTCGACCATCGGCTGGGTGCTGCCGGGCATCGTCTCCGGCTCGGTGATCGTCTCTGTCGTACTGGGCTTGCCAACGGTTGGCCCCCTGTTGCTGCGGGCGCTGGAAAATCAGGATATGTATCTGGCGGGATCCATGGTGATGATCCTCAGTTTCCTCACGGTGATCGGCACGTTGATCTCGGATATCCTGCTGTTGTTGCTGGATCCGCGCATTCGTTACGAGAGCCGCAGCAGATGATGTCTGCCGCGCTGCCCGCAGAGCCTGTTGAGGGGCTGCCAGACAGTCTGCCAGACAGTCTGCCAGACGCCGCCGCCCTGCATACGGCATCCCAGTGGCAGTTGATGCGTATCAAGTTTCGCAAGCATCGGTTGGCGGTCTGGTCGGGTTGGGTGATTCTGGCGTTGTACGGCGTGGCTACATTCTGCGAGATCGTCGCACCCTATTCGCTGGACCAGGATCATCTGGCCTACATGCATGCACCCCCGCAACGGCTGCGCTGGATGGGTCCGGACGGGGTGCATCTGTGGCCATTTGTCTATGGCCTGGAGGGTGTGCGTCACCCGGAGACTCTGCGCACGATCTACGCGGATGATCACAGCCGTACGTACCCGTTGCAGTTGTTCGTCCGTGGCGAGCCGTACGAGTTCTGGGGTCTGATCGAGACGGACATCCATCTGTTTGGTGTGGCCGAGGGGGGGACGTTGTTTCTGCTGGGCACGGACGCCGTCGGCCGCGACATGCTGACGCGCATCATCTACGGATCACGCATCTCGCTTACCGTGGGACTCATCGGGGTCGCCCTGAGTTTCACTTTCGGCTTGTTGATTGGCGCCGTTTCCGGGTACTACGGTGGCTGGGTGGATAACATGATCCAGCGCCTGATCGAAGTGCTGCGCTCGTTTCCCTCGATCCCGCTGTGGATGGCACTGTCGGCGTCCCTGCCGGCGGACTGGTCGCCGCTGAAAGTCTACTTCGGTATCACGGTGGTGTTGTCCTTCCTTGGCTGGACGGGGCTGGCCCGTGTGGTACGCGGCAAGATCCTGTCCCTGCGCGAGGAGGACTACGCAACGGCAGCACTGCTGGCCGGAGCCAGCCAGGGCCGCGTCATGGTACGACATCTGCTGCCTGGATTCGCCAGCCACATTATCGTCAGCCTGACGTTGACGCTGCCCAACATGATCCTCGGCGAGACGGCGCTCAGCTTTCTCGGCCTCGGATTGCGGCCGCCGATCACGAGCTGGGGCGTACTGCTGAAGGAAGCGCAGAATGTGCAGGCTGTGGCATTGCAGCCCTGGTTGCTGACGCCGGCCCTGTTCGTCATCATCGCCGTGCTGGCCTTCAACTTCGTCGGCGATGGCTTGCGCGACGCGGCGGATCCGTACTCCCGATGATCGCTGCGAGGGCGCCCCAATGAGCACGCCGTTGATGACGATCGAAGGCCTCAAGACGCATTTTCCTCTCGATGAGGGCACCGTGCAGGCCGTGGATGGCGTCGATCTGCGCGTGCCGCGGAGCAAGACTTTGTGTGTTGTCGGCGAGAGTGGCTGCGGCAAATCGATCACCGCCTTTTCGCTCATGCGTATGCTGGCATCTCCTGGACGTATCGTCGAGGGCAGGATCACGCTGAATCACCCGGAGGGCACGTCGGTCTGCCTCACCGATCTGGAAGAGGACGGCAAGCAGATGCGTGCCATCCGGGGCCGCGATATCGCCATGGTTTTCCAGGAGCCCATGACGAGTCTGAGCCCGGTTCACACGGTGGGCAGTCAGATCGTTGAGGCGGTGCGGCTGCACATGGATCTCGACAGGAAGGGGGCTCGGGCCCACGCCGTGGATATCATGCGGCGCGTCGGGGTCCCCGATCCGGAGCGCCGTTTCAGCGAGTATCCCCATGAGCTGAGTGGTGGTCTGCGGCAGCGGGCGATGATCTCCATGGCACTCTCCTGTCGCCCGGCCCTGTTGATTGCCGACGAACCGACGACGGCTCTCGACGTGACGATTCAGGCGCAGATCCTGGCCCTCATGCGGCAGCTGCAGGCGGAACTGGGGATGGCGATCCTGCTGATTACCCATGATCTGGGCGTGGTGGCACAGATGGCGCACGAAGTGGCCGTGATGTATCTGGGTCGCATCGTCGAGTACGGGAGTGTGCAGCAGATCTTCGAGGACCCCCAACATCCCTACACGCAGGCCCTGTTGCGCTCCCTGCCGGGCACACATGTTGGTGAGCGCAAAGCAGAGCTGGAGGTGATCGAGGGCAGCGTGCCCGATCCGTTCGAGCGGCTGCCAGGCTGTCCTTTTGCACCCCGCTGTCGGGAAGCCGAGAGTGGGTTGTGCGACGTAGGCCGGCGGCCAAGCCTGCTCGAGGTTTCGCCGGGGCACACAACAGCGTGCCTGAAACGGCAGGAGCCGCCGGAGCTGAAACGGAGGATGGATCATGGCTGAGCCAGTCAGGCCCCTGTTGCAGGTCCGTGATCTGCAGAAACACTTCCCGATCACGAAGGGTCTTTTCAACAGGGTCGTCGGCGCCGTCAAGGCCGTGGACGGCGTCAGTTTTGACGTGTTCGAAGGTGAGTGCCTGGGACTGGTCGGTGAGAGTGGTTCCGGCAAGACGACCGTGGGGCGCTGTATCCTGCGGGCCCTGAACCCGACGGCCGGAGAGATCCGTTTCCGCGTCGACGACAGGATCACCGATGTGGCCCGCGCCGACCATGACCAGATGCGCGAGTTGCGCCAGCACATGCAACTCATCTTCCAGGACCCATACGCATCGCTCAATCCGCGCATGACGGTCTTTGACATTGTCGGCGAGCCCCTGCTGGTCCATGGCATGAAGGACCGCACGCAGCGCGAGACCCGCGTGCGGGAATTGCTCGCCCAGGTGGGGCTGAACCCACAGCACTTGCAGCGGTATCCCCATGCTTTCTCCGGCGGGCAACGGCAGCGCATCGGCATCGCCCGCGGCCTGGCGCTGAACCCTCGTTTTATTGTGGCCGATGAACCGGTGTCGGCGCTGGATGTGTCGGTACAGGCGCAGATTCTCAACCTGCTGGCAAAACTGCAGCGCGATCTGGGGCTGACCTACCTGTTCATCGCCCACGATCTAAGCGTCGTGCGCCACATCTGCGATCGTGTGGCGGTGATGTATGTGGGGCGCATCATTGAACTGGCAGAGGCGGAGGCGTTGTTCCATACGCCGCGGCAT
>CALFPI010000489.1 GCA_937919035.1 uncultured Gemmatimonadaceae bacterium | reverse complement strand
ACCACGGGATCCCCAGAGAACGGTTGGGGGCTGCTGGGCACGTCGAGAGGCGCTGCACGGGTCGATGGCTCTGTGTCGCGGCCACGGGCCACATCCAGAGGGTGGCTCCGCAACGCAGGAACCGGCGGGGCGACGATGGCGCTGCCCGTTGTCTGTCGTTGGCGAGATCTCTTCCCGCCAGGACCATCCGCACCGATCAAATATCCCAGGACCGACAGAATCGTGATGAACGACCCGGACATGGCCAGGAGAATGATAGCAATCGATTTGGGGCTCATGAGGTGCCAGGGCTACAGACGGGCAAGACTGGACCTGTCAGGGCATGATTGGCCGCCTGGGGAAACGGAATCAGGCTTGTGAGTCATCTTCAAATAATTCCGATAATACGATGTCCAACAGGCATTTGTGACTGAATATGAAGGTGGTGCTTTAGATGCTGTCGAGTCATGGCCTCAACATAGCAAAAGACGATCCTACTCCTGTTGGGTTGCCGGCCGGCAGCAGCGGAAGCCGATCAGATCCAGGCGATAGTCAGCCGTGAGGTAATGGCCAAAGTGACCATCCGCGCGGGCAAAGTTGACGTTGTGAAACCACGAGCCCCCCCGCACGGGTCGCCAGCCTGCCTGCCGATCATACCACCCCTCGGTCCATTCCCAGACATTGCCGATCAGGTCGTGTACCCCCGTGGGTGTGCTGCAGTTTTCGAAGCCCCCCGCCGGGACGGTGCCATTGTTGCGCTTCCAGCGATCACCATCGGGTGAAGGCGTATTGCAGCGTTGTGCCTCGAATTCGGGACCATAGCCGAAGTCGAAATTCTCGGTTCCCCTGGCGGCTCTCTCCCATTCGATCTCTGTGCACAACCGTTTTCCGCCATCGATGCAGAGCTGGCTCGCTTCTTCCCAACTGACATCAACCTGCGGCATGTGACCGGCGATGTTGGGGTATTCGTATCTGTCGATCCAGAAATCTCCCAGGAGCACCTCTGGAGAATCGCTCGCACCCTCAGGAGCAGGCGATTGTGTCCAGCCCTCGTGCGGCATCAGGAAGAGGACGAGCGCCAGGCACAACTCTCGGCCCAAGCGGATCTGCTGGCGACTCCGTGTCACGGGGCAAACTCGATGATGCCGAAGCGAGCCGGATTGTGGAAACCCGGGGCAAATGTCGGGCTCCAGGCGGTGTATTCCGTCAGTTCCTCGTAGCGCGTCGACAGAGGCTCGGCCTCGGCCTGCAATTCTTCGAGCTGCGCCTGCAGGCGCGCCTGGGTGGCTGGGTCCTGGTCGCCGAGGGCGGCAAGCTCTGCACGCAGTGAGCGTCTGCGTTCGGCGAAGAGGCGCAGGTCGGCTGCAGCGCCCGCGCCGGCACCACGCTCGATGCGATACAGATTCAACCGCCAGCGGTCGCCGATCTGTGGTTGGCCGCCACCACGAATCTGGGGGGCGAAAGCTGCCCAGGGGATGGCCATCTCGACGGTCCAGCCGGCGTCAACGTCGGTGCTGTCATTCACAGTGCCGTGGATCTCGACCGCCGTCTGCAAGCCGGCAATGTCCCAGTCCTTGTCCGACACCCACTCCGGGGTGATCGAAGTCAGACGCAGATCGACGATGGCGTTCAGTGGATTTACCTCGACCTCGAGGTAGTCGCGGCCATCACCATCAGGGTCAATGAAGGCCTCCACGACCTCTTCCGACCACATGGGATCGTCTTCCTCGGTAAACAGGGCCCACATCTCCCCGTCACGACAGGCAAAGGCGATGTAGAGGGCCTCATCATTCCAGACCATACGAGCGCGGGTTGCCTGCAGCACCTGGCCAGAACGGATGTGCGTAAAGCCGTTGATCTGGGGTGCCGCCGCCCAGTCGAACTCCCCGAGCCGTCCGTCGATCGTGATCGGTGCAACCGCCCTGCGCACCAGGTAGTGGGGGAGTGCCGCCTCAGAGAATGGTGGAGGGGGATTGAGGATGGGCGACGAGACGCTGCCGGAGACCGCGGGTGCAGTGGCATGGGCACAGGCCGCAAGTCCGACCGTCATCGCACAGGTGCAGGCCCAGTGGGTCAGTCTTTGTTTCGAGGCTGTGAGCATGGTTGTCTCCCTCGGCTTCGTGCGCATGGAAAATCCTGGTCTTTGATCGCTGGATGGACGCCGGAAAACTCGCAACCCGTCAGGTTCAAGGCAACCGCTGTCATCTTCAAGTCCAGTGCCTCTTTCCCATCAGCGGCGCCGCTCCTGTGGGCGCCGGAAAGTCTTTCCCGGAACCAGCCCTCAAGGGATTTGATGCAAATACCTCTAACTATAATAGAAAGAACAGGTTGTGAGATATGTTGTCGATCGAGAGAGGATGGCACATGCCTTGCTGATCTGATCCCGGGAGTCGGTATGCTCTTGCAGTTCCTGCAAGGGACCGATGGCTCATCAACAAGACGGAATCGACTGCAAGCATGATCGAAGGCATATACATCTCGGCGTCCGGCATGTTGCCCAAGGCAACGCGCCACGAGGCCATTGCCAACAACCTGGCCAATATTGAGGTCCCCGGTTTCAAGCGAGACGCCCTGTTTATGCGCGAGGTGCAGGAGGCAAAGAAACGTCTGTCAGGAGACTATCCCGATTGGCGTATCAACCGGATCGAAGGCACCTGGACCGATTTTGAGCAGGGCAAGCTGCGTCGCACCGGCGGCATGTTCGATGTCGCCATCTCCGGCAAGGGCTTTTTTGCCGTGCAGACCCCGGACGGCGTGCAGTATACACGAAACGGGAC
>CALFPI010000488.1 GCA_937919035.1 uncultured Gemmatimonadaceae bacterium | reverse complement strand
CGGGGGGCACCGAAGTACAGCTCTTCTTTCACTCAGGTGTGAATAAGACAGGATCAGTGCAGGGCCCGTCCGCACCCCCTGAAGGTTGTGCCGTCGAGATCGACGGTAACTTTCGTTTCGAAGACCTCGTCACTCATTGAGTCCGCACACGGCCCGTACTCGAGGGTGACCGTCAGATCGTGGGCTTCGGTTGCCGCATGGTAGATGCTGCGCCGCGCGGCGACATCCGTGGCGGGATCAGGGCACGGCGTGACGACGCGCTGATCACCGTAGTCATAGACGAAAGTGAGACGATCCTGCCGGCGGATCTCCAGATGCCACCCCGGTTCATTGCCGACGGCACGAAAATCGACACCACTGAGCTTGGCGTGTTCCCAGATCGACAACCGACGGTTGTGACGGCAACCGCGAAAGATTTCACCCTCGACTTCGACGAGGGCCTCCTCAGCTTTGGTCCACACGGTGACGCCATCCCCCTCGTAGCGGGCGCCGCTGGCGGCACGCACCTGCCCCAGCACCAGATAGGGCCGCTGAAAGCGCCATGGCAACCACAGGGCGATCTCTCCGGGGCCGGTCTTCATGCTGAAGATGAAGCTGCTGTCACCGTCGGTGCACTCATAGACGAAGGTCTGCCCCACTGGCTGGGGGAGCATGGGAGGCTCTGCGGGGGGCTGTGCCTGCCGCTGGGGGGCGCAGGCGACGAGCAGCAACAGGGCAAGGCGCGTGGCCTGGCGCTGGATCACGGCGCGGGAATCAGCGCGAAGGTCGCCGCCACGATGGCGCGATCCTCGACGTCGGCGATGTTCGCCAGCGCTGCCTCGGCGTCGGCGTAGGCCGAGGCATGCAGTGCACCGTTGCCGCTGGCAGCTGCTGCCTGGGCGAGGATGGCGTGGGAGAAGGCCAGTTCCCAGTCGGCTGTCTCGTGGGTGGTGAAGTACTCGTGGCACGAACGCGCATATCCCAGGGCGCTGTTGCCCATACCGAGCAACGCGTGCACGTGCGCCAGCAACAGATCGGCGCGCATGTGGTGGATCCTCTCACCGATCCTGCCCCAATGAAAGGCGGCGGCATGAGCGGCATGCAGCATCTCGGCATTCTGCTCCGCCGTCCGCGCCGCTGTCGTCAGGTCCCAGCACAGGTTGTTGCATTCGATCGCAAACCAGCGGTGGGCCGCGTACTGTTGCTCTTGCGTCAATTTCTCAGCCATGATGAACGCCTTTCGCGTGACAGATGGCCCGGTGGGTGCCGTTGCTCTCAAACATGTAGCGATAGTATTCGACGCGGCTCAAACCGGAGCGGTCCCGCCTCTCGTAGAGTTGGGCGCGCGACGCACAAGGCTCGGCGGGGGCGACCTCGAAGTGCCAGGCAGCGCCGTGTACGCCGGACGTCGCGTCAGCGATCTGCTGGCGATGCCACCAGAACATGTCCGCCGGCAGGTCATCGAAGTGAAACCAGCGCAGGTCAAGGACCTCGCCCGGCTGCGCCATCAACGTGCCGCTGTCACAGACCGCACGGAAGCAGTTCGTGTGTATGGTGGGATGGGCCCCGGTGCGTGTGTAGCAGCCAACGAGACCGGTGATCGTCGCCTCGAGACCCGTTTCCTCCCGGGCTTCACGTACGGCCGTTTCAGCAAGGGATTCGCCCGGTTCTGCGTGGCCGCCGGGCAGACACCACACCTCAAAGTCCTCCCGTTGCTGCAACAGGATCGTAGCACCGCGCAGAATCGCAATGTTGGCGCCAATGGCGATCAAACTGCGGGTTCTCCCGTGGCCTGCTGGCTCACGACGGCAGGCCCAGTCGCTCAAACTGGTCTGCAGGTGCATCACACGCACGCATCAGTTGCGCCATACGCGTCGCCAGACGTTCGCTGACAGCGTCGTCGTCCAATGGCGTCTGTTGCTGCGGGTCGACCTGCACGTCATAGAGCAGATCACCTGCGGTGCCTGTCACCGGCTGTGACAGACTGCCCTGCGAAGGGATGCGCAGCGGCTTCATACCCCTGGTGAAGGAGAAAGGCTCTGCCAGTTCGACGTCCTGCAGATTGCCCTTGAAGCCACGCATGGCCGTGGGCATGAGGGTGTAGCTGTGCAACGGCTGGTTGCCCTCGTTGCGACTCGTGCGCAGATAGACATAACGACCGTCGGTGATATTTACCCGGTTGCCGTGGTAGCCGAAGATGGCTGCATCACGCACGGGGCTGTCATTCTCCATGACGCCGGCAAGATCCCGACCGAGCATGGATGCAGTCGGTTGCTGGCCGAAGAAGCGCAGCAGCGTCGGTCCCAGATCGATCATGGGTTGCACCAGAGCATCCCGGGTTGTACCCGCTGCCTGCGGGCTGC
>CALFPI010000487.1 GCA_937919035.1 uncultured Gemmatimonadaceae bacterium | reverse complement strand
GGACCGCGACCCGCGTATATCGTGTGCGTCCTGCGTGCGTCGCAAGCAGCAGGTAGACACCTGCAGCGACCGGCGCACCAGTAGTATCGCGACCATTCCACTGCAAACCTCCGTCGCCATCAGACTCTTCGCCCGACCAGATCAGCTCCCCCCCCATCGTATGGATCCGGACGCGCGTCCCAGAAGGCAATCCGGCCACTGATAGATCCTGCACGATCGGGTCCACAGGGTTGGGAAAGACAAGAAGCTCCTCCAGTTGTGTCGCCTGCAGGGCCACGAAAGCACGGGCGCTGAAGGAACGACCCAGGTCGTCCAATAACCCTGACAGCACCACCTCGTAGTCTCGCCCGAGTGGGCGCAGAGGCGTCGCCGGTGACAACCGGATCTCGACGGCACCATCCGCATCGCGGACGCGCACCCCTGCGACACCCACCGCGCCGGCGTCGATGCGAACCGTTGCGCTGCCCACGGACACGGGTCGATCGAACAGGGCGACAATCACCAACGGACTGATCACCATCGCCTGGCGCAGGCGCGCAGCCGCAACCAGCGGGGACAGTTGCACCGCTGTCGAATCCACTACGAGAGGCGCGCCTGCCGCAGAGTGCAGCCCGGCGAAGCGCAGACTCACAGAGCCCTCTTCGGGAAGAGCCGCAGCAAAGGCGACGACGGCCCGCCGACGGGAGCGATCAAAGATTACGGCCTCTGCTGTGGTCACTGCAGGTTGCAGTGTATAACGAAACGGTTCAGCCGTGGCATCACTCATTGGCTGATCAAAGTCTATCGCCAGCTGTTGTGCAGAACTGCGTCGTACGGCGACGACTGCAGGCAGCTTCCCGGGGATCACGGTGTGTGTGTGTGTGTTGTGGCCCATGGCGCCCATCCTATCGACAGCGGCCATGTCATAGGCGTAGGGCTGTCCCGTCGTCAGCCCTGTATCTACATGGGTATTGCTCACGTCGGCCGTATCTGAGATCCGGGCGATCACTTCGCCATCGCGTCGAAGATGGTAGCCGGCTGCACCCGGAACCCGCTCCCAGGTAAGCTGAGCCTGGGAGGGGCCGGCCGGAACCGCTGCCCAACCTGTGGGTGCGAACAGCGGGGCATCCGCGACCCGCCAACCGACAGTCTCCAGCCCTTCTGCCGCCCGATTGTAGGACAACTCCTGCCTGCCATCGCCGTCGAAATCGCCGCTGGCAGGGCGCTGGGTCCGGCGGATCTTCGTATGCCAGACCGGTGCGTAGCCACCGTCACCATCGGACTGAAAGATGTACAGGTGCGGGACGAGGGCGGCGACCCACTCGAGGCGACCATCGCCGTCCAGGTCGATCACGGTAATGCCATTGCCGGAAGCCGACCCGGCGGCAATCTGCGTCTGCCACTCGATGCCGTAGTCGTTGTCCCCCTTCGCGCCGTAGACACTAAGGGTCCAGCGTCGGCCCTCAACATCGAAAGGGTCCTGGGTCAGGCGGCCGGAGATGAACTCATTCTGGCCATCGCCATCCAGATCCGCGACAGGACTCAACAGACGACCGTCGATATCTGCCGCCGCCACAACATCGGACCAGATGAGGCGATAGGCGTCGTTACCGGCGCTCTCGAAGATGATCAGATCACCATCACTGTCGCCGCTGATCCATTCACCTCGGCCATCCCCATCCAGGTCACCAACGCTCTGTCGATCACCCATTTCGTTCTCCCCCGGCGTGTCGTTCACCAGGGCCGCAGTCTCGGCGAAACTGTTGTCACCGTCGGTTTCGAAAACCCGGAAAAGTTGACCCGTCGCCGATCGCAGGATCATCTCCGGGCGAGCATCGCCGTCGAGGTCTGCGATCTCACCGCCCCATACGTCACCGGCCTCCCAGACAACTCGATCAGGGAATGAACCCTGGCTCGAAGGTTCGAGTACGCGCACTCGCCGCGCATCAACAGCAAGCAGATCCGTGATCCCATCCAGATCGAAATCACCCGTTTCCCAAGGGATGAACAACCGTGTTGTTGTGAACACGGGCAGGCTCTGCCCCTGCTCAAAGAAACTCGTCGCGCCGTAGGCGCCGCCGCCATAGATCATGGCAACGAGTTCGCCGTTACCATCGCCGTCGAAATCCGTGACACCGGGCAACAGGTAGCCATCCGCCCGAACCTCGGGCAACAGCCGTGGATTCCAGCGCTGTACACCCGTGGGGGTTACCTGCAGACGAGCCGTCAGGGCGGCAACACCGGCGCCGCCTGACACACGTACGCTGTAGTCTCCCGGCGGCAGATCCTCGGGCAGCATCAGCACGTGTTCTGTATCTGCCTCTGGCACCGGCAAGCGCACGACGAGCTCACCCGCCGCCCACACCTCCACCAGACCGGACAGATCTCGATCACTCGTCCACTCGACGACGTCACGCCAGCGCGGGCCCTGCAGCACACGCACCAACTGCAGACTGGACAACACAGCACCATCGCTGACACGGTCGACGAGAACCCGGTCTTCATGCTTGCCACCGAGGGCATCCGTAACCCGGATGCGAATCGTGTACAGTGCTGAATTCAGCGCCTCCATCGGCCACAAGGTTGCAAGCGTTCCAGCTCCGCCAGCAACAGACCCGCTGACAAGACTGTGCCACGATTGTGGCGCTCGGCCGATCCCCCAATCGATCTGATAGTCCGTCGCTGCGCGCGCCTCGTAGGCAACGGTGATATCCACGGATGGACCCGAGACCTGCCGATCCGATACCGGGCTGCGGAAGGCGACGGCCAGAGGTGACGGCGCCGAGGCGGGCACCAGTTGCAGGCCACCATGACCGGTTGCCTCATCCCACCCCTGGCGGCCAACGTCGACAGCGGCACCCACGAGCGCACCCAGCACCTGCAGGGGCGTGTATTCAGGGTGCCGCGCCCGCACCAGGGCAGCGGCAGCACTCACGTGCGGCGCCGCCATGGAAGTCCCGGAAAGCTTGCCGTAGCCCCCCCCGGGCTGGGCACTGAGGACCGCCAACCCGGGCGCGATGAGATCGATACTCGGACCACGATTGGAGAAGGATGTGGGCCGACCATCGCGGCCGGCAGCAGCAACAGCGATCGTCTCGTCGAGTCGTGCCGGATAGTAGACCTCGGACGAACCTTCATTGCCGGCAGCGGCGACAACAACAACGTCAAGACTGGCCGCATAGTGCACGGCATCGGCCAGCAACGGCGAGTAGCGGGGATCGCCGAGGCTCAGATTGATGACCTGTGCGCCATTGTCGGCGGCATAGACGATGGCAGCCGCGATGTCGTCATCCTGCAGATAGCCACTGCTGCCGATATTGAATCCGGCGCGCAACACCATGAGCAATGCCCCTGGCGCCACCCCTGAAATACCTATGCCGTTGTTGCTGCCGGCAGCGACGATGCCTGCAACATGGGTGCCATGCCCCGACTCGTCATCAGGGTCCGCATCGGGACCAAGAAAATCTCCATCCCCGGGAAGCCCGGGTGCATCGGTGAAATCCCAACCGACGACGTCATCGACGTAGCCATTGGCGTCGTCATCAACGCCGTCGATACCCGTCGCCTCCGACGCATTGTGCCAGATCCAGGCTGTCAGGTCGGGGTGATCGTCATCGACACCCGAATCGATGATGGCCACCACGACGCCTCCGGCGCTGCCGGGGTCGCGTGTTCGCCAGCCCACGGCATCGAGGTTCCATTGGTCATCGAGGAGTGGATCGTCGGTGCCGTACAGGCTCTGTTGGCGTGTGTAATTGGGTTGGATCTCTTCGACGCCGGGGAGGCCCCGGTACCTCTCTATCAGAGCCGCTGTGGACAAGCGCCCGTCGAAACGCAGCCGCGTCCAGCGATCGATATCTTGAGTTGCAGCGCGACGCAGGGCGGCACGAGCCGGCGGCAACAGTGGCTCAACTTCACGCAGGCCATTGGCTTGATGAAGCGAATCCAGCTGACGGGCCGGGCGGGCGGCCCCGGGTGCCCAGCGGATCAGCAACTCGGGCGCCTCCGCCACCTGCCCCGTGACCGGCCGCAGGAGCAAGCCGACAAACACCGTTACCAGGGCCGCATCCCGCAAGCGGGGCATACGCGCTGTGCTCAGCGGATCAGGGAGAGGAATTCGCTGCGTGTCTGGCTGTTGGTGCGGAAAGTCCCAAGCATGCAGGATGTCGTCATCTGCGAACCTTGTTTCTCGACGCCGCGCATCATCATGCACAGGTGGCGGGCCTCGATGACGACGCCCACGCCGGCGGGTTCGACGAGTTCCATGATCGACTCTGCAATTTGCGTCGTCAGATTTTCCTGGATCTGAAATCGACGCGCAAAGACATCAACCAGGCGCGCCACCTTGGACAGGCCGACAACATGGCCCTGGGGCAGATACCCGACGTGACACTTGCCGATGAAGGGCAGCAGGTGATGCTCACACATCGAGTACATCTCGATGTCGCGAACGATCACCATCTCATCCATGTTGCTTTCGAAGATGGCGTTGTTGAGCACCGTTTTCGGGTCCTGCTGATAACCGCTCGTCAGGTATTCGAGCGCCCGTGACGCGCGCCCGGGCGTGTCCTGCAACCCCTCGCGGTCGGGGTCCTCACCGACGGCCTTGATCAACTGCCGGAACAATTCCTCCATTTTGTCCTTTCCAGACGTTGCTAGGACGACCCGCAGGCCATCGCGTTCCGTTGACCACTTCGATCCGCCCCGTATCTTCCGAAACCAGTCGGGCCGTCGGCATTTGCTGTATTTTGATGCCTGCGACCCTCCCTTCAGCCAATCGATGCGGTGGCGATCGATTCTACGGATGCGACGGGAGTGCACAACGAGGTGATGATGAAGTATTCTGCGCCCCGGATGGGAACAGCGCAAAGATACACGGGCGGCTGAGGGAGAGCCACCGGCCACACGTGTTCATCTCCGAGATCTTTCACAGCCTTCAGGGTGAGGGAAAATACGCCGGCCATCCGAGCGTATTTGTCCGCACCTCGGGGTGTAACTTGCGTTGTTCGTGGTGTGATACACCCCACACATCGTGGCGCCCGGAGGGACACCATCTCGATGTGTCGACCATACTGCAGCAGACTGATTTGTGGTCGCAGGTAGAGCATGCGGTGATCACCGGTGGCGAGCCACTGCTGCAGCCCGACGTCGCCGAACTGGTTGCCGCTTTGCGCACCCGCGGACACGTCACCACCATCGAAACGGCTGCAACCTTGTTCCTGCCGGACCTGCGTCCCGACCTGTACAGCCTGTCACCCAAGCTTGCCAACAGCCTGCCGAGCCACGATCATGCGGCGGCGCGGGCTCTGCACGAGCGCAACCGAAACCTTGATGTCGTCCCACGGTTCCTCGACAGTGGCGTCGATGTGCAGGTGAAGTTCGTCGTCGAGGGCGTTGCCGATCTTCCTGAAATCCTTGCCCTCGTGCAACATTGGGACCTGCCAAGGGATCAGGTCTACCTGATGCCCCAGTGTATCAGTGGCGACACCCTGGTTGAG
>CALFPI010000486.1 GCA_937919035.1 uncultured Gemmatimonadaceae bacterium | reverse complement strand
GCTGGCAGAGACACCAAAAACGACCTCGTTCTGCACGTCCGGGTGACAGGCGGCGGCCTCGAAAACCCGCACGCAGTCGCCATGACTGAGATGGTGGGGATGCTCGGGCAGATCCCGATCGGGGCCGAAATTGCCGATACGTACCGAGACACAACCCATGCCGTACAGGGCGTTGTACATGTAGCCGAAGCCCTCGCCGAGGACCTTGCTGGCGTCGTACAGGCCACGGGGTCGGGGGATCATGTCCACCGTGCGTTGCACCGTGTCCGGATAGGCCCCCAGCAGCCCTGCACGGCTGGCGAAGACGACGCGGCCGACACCAAGTTCACGGGCCGCTTCGAAGGCGTTGTAGCAGCCCACGTAGTTGTTGTTGCGGATCTCCGGCCAGGGGCGGTCGCCGGCATTGCCCCCAAGGTGGATGACGGCATCGACGCCTTCCATGGCCCGGCGCATCAGATCAAGATCACCGACGTCGCCGACGAGGGTCTCGCTGGCGGCGGCGCCGACGTCGACAATATCGAAGGCACGCACGCGATGACCGTTGGCGCGCAGGCCCCGGGTGACGATGCTGCCCACACGACCGGCGGCGCCGGTAACGAGAATGTGCATGATCAGCTCAACTGTCTGGTTGCGGAAGTGAGGGTGAAGAGCGGCGCTTCCGGCGGGCAGCCCAGGCGGAATGGAAACCAGTGGCCCACACCGGCACTGGTGTAGAGTTGCGTGTCGCCGCCGCCGTAGTGGCCCCAGATGTAATTCTGCGGCAGCAGGCCTTCAAACAGGCTGCGACCGGCAAAACCCATCTGGAAACCGTGGGTGTGGCCCGACAGGGTCAGGTGCACACCAAGAGGCGCCGCCGTATCAAAGGCCTGTGACCGGTGGCTCATGAGCAGGTGGAAGGCATTGGACGGGGCGCCGGCAAGGCTGGACTCCACCGAACGTCGCAGTCGCGCGTGGGCGTCAGGATTGGCCAGATATTTCGGATCATCGGCGCCGGCGACGTACAACTGGTGGTCCCCGACGGGGATGCTCAGCCCCGCGTCGATCAGCAGGGGGATCGAGGAGCGCGCGAAACAGGCGCGCACTGCAGGCAGGCCGCGGAAATACTCGTGGTTGCCGAGGGATGCGTAGATCCCCAACGGGGGAGCCAGTGTCTCGATCAGTTGCAGGGTTGCCAGGTAGTCCGGCATGTGATCGCAGATGTCACCGGTGACGAGAACGAGATCGGGGTTCAGCGCTGCCGCCCGTTCCAGCAGACGGGCGACGTCCTGCAGGTCGAGGTAGGGGCCCACGTGCAGATCACTCAGATGCAGGATGCGCAGCCCCTGCAGGGCTGGGGGCAGATCCGGATACCGCAGGGGGATCTCGGGGATCCCCGGGCTCTGCGTCGATTGCAGCGTCCCTCCGGCGGCGGCACTACAGGTCGCCAGGGGAATCGCCGTGAGTCCGGCACGCAGAAACCGGCGTCGATCCGGTGATCTCGGCGTCGTCTCGGCGGCCAACTCCTCCGGGAGGGGGGGCGCCACCGGGAACGGTACGGTAGCGGCGTCTGCAGCCGTTCGGGGCGCGGCGTTGCTGGTACTACGGCGCAGGACATCCCACAGGCAGATGACGCCACGTGCCCCGGCGGCCAGCAGCAGTGCCAGCAGCAGCGCCGCCAATTGTGCAAAGATGACGGACGTCAACCCGGCGCCGACGGCGACCCATGTTGTCGACTGTTGTTCGTGGGAGAGGGCCCAGATCCCCAGGCCGGCAGCCACTGCGACGGGGGTGAGCAGGGCGACAAGGCGCACCCACCGGTGTTGCCACCAGGTTCGATGGACACCGGCAAGCAGGGCCAGATCGAGCAGGTAGAGTGCGCCGATGAGCGTCAGTACAAAGCCGAAGAAACGCATGCAGCGAAGACGGTCAGAGACCGGCAGGGTTCCGCGGGGTGCGCACGGCGACAATCCCAAGAGCAAGCAGGATGACGCCGGTGATGCCGAGCCAGATCCAGCCTTGCAGGCTGAAGGCGGGCGCCGGTTGTTCCACGAGTCGGAGGGCACCATCGATGGAAACGGTGAGGAACCCGGTGAGGGCATAGGCGACGACGTTGTCGCGATACAGCCAGATGAGGGCCGCAGCCGTACACCCGGCGGACAGCAGAAACTGGCCCCAACCAAAGAAGAACTCCGCCGTCGTGTAGGCACCGGCACCGGCGCTACAGGCACCGAGCGTCAGTAGCGCCACGACTACGAAGGACCCGCGTTGTAACACCCGACTGGCATAGTAGATGGCGATCGCTGCCGACAAAGGCGTAAAGAACCCACGGGCCAGGGCACCTGCGAGCCCGTGGAAGGCGGGAATCAGGCTGTCGACGCCAGGCACGGCAGGACTGCCGGGGACGACGGCGTCGGGCCAGATCAGCATGAGCGCCTCGGACCAGCGATCGGCGCCGAGACCGCCCGCTACGGCCAGGCCCGCCAGCAGCAGCCCATCCTTGACCTGCGGCGCCAGCGACCCCCGAGTCAGCCGGCTGACAGATCCGGGGAACATCGACTCGGCCAGGCCGGTTCCTCCGGCGACCATGAGGCCGATGATGAGAGCGCCAATTACGAGACCGACGCCCTGCGTCAGAGTGAACACGCCGAGGGGAATTTCGGTGGGGTAGCCGGCGTAAAAGGTAGGTAGCCCATTGGCGGCATTGAGGGCAAACAACAGTGTGCCCGCCGCGCCGATCCACAGGGGCCGGCTCCAGCTCAACTCGCCGGCACGTATGCGGGATATGAGCAGCCATAGCAGGTGGATGGCGGCGGCGATGATGACCAGGATCGGCACCCAGCGCAGCACCGTCCGCCAGATGCTGCCCTCCTCACGCCCGCGCAGCCAGTCCTCGGGTAGTTTGACGAAACGTCGCAGGCCTGCGGCGTGATCACCGGCAATGTGGACCTCGCAGCGGAAGTACGACTGCGCGACGTTGCGTCTGTCGCCGTCCGCAGCCTCCCAGATGAACCAGTGGTCGCGCCGATTCGGCAGCTTCTCGGAGGACGACTCCTTCAGGGCGAAATCCGCCGGATCCAGGCCGAAGACTCGCAGGTGATCCTCCGCCAGTTGGCGCGCATCCGCCTCGCTCAGGTCGGCGCCGGCGGCATCCTCGGGCAACTGATGGCGCACGGCATAGACGCCGCCGTCATCCGGTCGCAGATGGACCTGCCACTCCTCCTTCTCCTGCACCCGGTAGAAGCGCACCCGCCACATGGCCGGTGCCAGGTCGTCGTGGTAGAGCTGCACCGCCGCCTCCGGCCCGGCGTTGGCATGCCGGTAGGCGACATCGTTGGCATCCCATTGCGTCTGCTGGGAGACGACGGATTGAAAACTGTCGACTGCGACGCCCTGATCCCGAAGGTGTTGGCGGGCCGTCGTCAGAGCCGCGTGGGCATTGGTGGCAAGCTCGACCTTGGGCGACCACTCCGGTCTTGGCAGGGCAAACACTACCAGGCCGGCGAGCACAACCACAGCCGCCACACCCAGGCGCGCCGGGCGCAGCGGGTGATAGATCGACGGCGCACCGGTGGAGGACAGGATCTGCGCTTCCGGGCTCAGGTCCGTACGATCCCGGCCGCGCGGCCGGGCCAGAGGCGGCGCATCCTCACGGTTGAGCAGTGATACGGGATCGATGAAGTAGCGGCCCCGTACGTAGAGCAGCACCGCGATTGCCAGTGGGATCAGCATGATGCCGACGGAAACGGCAGCGGACAGGACGAAGTACGGGTTGGACGAGCGCAGCAGGATCAGCGCCGTGTACAGCGCGTCAATCGTGTAGTGCCAGACTAGGGCCGGCAGCAGGCCCCAGCGGATGACAACGTAGCCCATGGCGATGCCAGCGAGGCTCACCTCAACGCCGCGGATCCAGAAGGGCTGTTGCGGGTAGCCGGCATGGGCGAAGCCCCAGACAAGGGCTGAGAGCAGCACTGCAAGCCAACGGTGTTTGAGCAACCGGTGCAGGAAAGGGATGGAGAACGCCCGGGAGGTGAACTCTTCCGAGACGGCCGGCAGGAAGCCGATGAGGAGCACAACGATCCAGGGAAACTGGGTGTTGACCATTTCCCGGTACGGGATGTCAGCCGGGCTCCAGGCACCAAAGTGATCGGCTACGAGGTAGAACAACGTCTGATAGGCGACGAATACCGCTGTCAACGTCAGACCGATGATGGTGCCAAGGAGAAAACGCTTGGTGCGCAGGCCATCGGGCAGAAACTGCTCGGAGAGGCTGATCTGTCCGCCGTACCAGCGACGGTACTCGGGCTCGGCGCCGGCGACGATGAAACTGATGCCCAATCCCGAGGCCAGAGCCGCCGCCAGGCTGATGAGCACACTCTCGACGAGGAAGCTGGAGAATGTGTCGGTTGTGTCGAAGCCGTAGATGGTGACGGGCAGGTTGTTCAACTGGGACAGGAAGGTGAGGGCGAAGGCGATGCTGCCAAAGATGAGAACCGTGCGCCAGCGGATATCCTGCCTGCGGATGCCGGTGACAAAGCGGGCGAGCATGGCGATCCAGGTGACGAACATGAGCAGGCTGGCGATCATCCCCGTCGCCTGATTGCTCGATCGCAGTTCGTCATATTGCCGTTGCCAGGACTCCGGCACCTTGAGAAACTCGGCAAAGCCACCGACGAGGTCGCCCTGGATGCGCACGCGATATCGGTACGTGCCATCGGCGACGGCAAAACCAGCCAGCTTCCAGGTGAAGGAGTGGTCGACCCGGTGCGGACGCTCGGTGGATTCGGCCTCGACAAATTCAAGAGTCTGCAGGTCGAGGCCGATCGTCTGCGCCAGGAACTGCTCTGCCAGTCGCCGGCCCTCGTCCTGGGTCAGGCTGGCGCCGGTGGCATCTTCGTCGATGAGATGGGAGAAACCAACGAGCTCGCCCGTCGTCGTATGTTCGACGCGGAACTCTTCCTTCTGCAATTCGCGGAACCAGCGATTGCTCCAGCGCCAGAGCCGTACGGGATGGCCGATGAGATCACTGGCACCCTCGATGCCACGCTCCCGCTCAAGGAATGTCTTGGCCTGGTCGTCGAACTCAAACACGGCAGCATGGCGGTAGTCGGCCACATCCAGGCCACGATGTTCAAGGAAAGAGGCGCCGCGCACCCGCGCTTCGTCGCGCGTGATGCGGAAGTCGATGGTCGCTTCCGGGAAGGCGTCGTAGAAGAAATGCGTCCCTACCAACAGGCTCACGAGCGTGAGGCCCACACAGATCAGGATGAGGCGTATGTCACGACCTTCTAGGCGTTGTTCCATGGGATCCAGTGTTGGCCTTCAAGGCAGGGGCGGCCGATATAGTAGAGGTAGCCGACAGGCGGGCAAGGGCCAGCCATACGCTGTAAGTTACGACATGCGCTGCACCCTTACTCTGCCGGCAAACGCTACGATGCTGAAAATCTATCGCACCGCGCTGTTTCTTGTGGCGCTGCAGGCGGCCTGGGTGTCGCCCGCTACCGCCCAGTTCTCACCGCCGCGGATCCGTCATGTGATCAACCCGGTGAGTACGGGCCTTATTCTGGATCATGATCAGAGCGAACGACGTTACTACATCGACCGGGGCCAGACGTCCAGCATCAACAAAGGGGACGTGCTCAACGTCTACCGGGAAAAACGCATCATCCGCGGTTCGTCGACTCCCATACGGGTGTTTATCGGTACGATGAACATCACCGATTCTCAGCAGTCGTCGTCAGTGGGTGTCTTCGTGCCAAACAAAGTCGCGATTGCCCACCCGATGATCCGCTACAAAACGGCGATGAAGAGCGATATCGTCGTGCCCCGTCTGGTGATCGACAACGGCGTGCTCTTTGATCCAGGGGACGGATCGTTGAAACCCGGGGCGGCAGAGGAATTCGCCAAAGTGGCGGATTTCGTCCGCATGTTCTCACCGGCGAAGCTGGTGATCGAGGGACACACGGATGCCGATGGGGATGCCGACGCGAATTTGACGCTGTCCCTGCTGCGGGCAACAAATGTGAAGAACTGGCTCGTGGCGCAATACGATTTCATTTCGGCACAGATGATCGACGCCAAGGGATTCGGCGAGGAACAGCCGATCGTCAGCAACGACACGCCGGAAAACAGACAACTGAACCGGCGGATCGAAGTGCTGATCTGGGAGTGAGAGATCTGTGGTGAGAGGCCGGTGCGCGTAGGCGTGGGGGGGCGCCCGGGATGTTCGCTCAGAAGGTGCCGCCGGGGCGACAGCGCAGCTCCAGCAGCGCCGCCGGCTCAGGCCAGGATGTCGATGATCTCGCCGGCACCCGCAGGGGATGCGGAGGGCAGCGCCTGCAGCAGCGACATCGCCATCTGGCCCTGCTGGTCGAGGGCCTTATCGAGCAGCTTCGTCGACATCTCACTCTGCAGGCGCACGGCGCTGAGGGCCGATGCCGTGTCCACGATTGCTGCCGTCAATCCATCCATGTCGCGACACCATCCATAAACTTGCCGTTGCCAGAGAAACCGACTTACCTGTTTACTATATCGGCATGCGGCTGGTGAACTTCACTCTATTCTCCGCAGACTCCTTACCCTTGGCGCCCATGAAACCTCTCGACTATGGCAAGTCATTCGTGCTCGGAAAGGCCCCTGCAAATGAGGTGCGGTTCTGGGTCGAGTCGCGCACACGGCTGATCGATGATCGCAATGGCACCCACGAAGACTATCTCCAGTGCGCCTCGTGCAAGAGCGAGGACACATTTGCGGAGAGGGACCTGTTTCTCGAGGACAACTATGATTTTCTGCCGGTTTTTGGGCCGCACTGGGGCGTGATCTTCCGCCGCAAGGCGTACCTGAACGAGGGCTATCGCGATATCCGGCCTGCGAGCGAGTGGTGGGAGGGGCAACGACCGCTGCTGATCGAGGCGGATGCCACGATTGTGCAGACGAATGAAGAGATCCGAGCAGCGACGTATGCCAACCGTCCCCTCGTTGCCCAGGTGGAGATCGGTGATGCTGACAGTGGCCTGCGGGCCATTGTTGAGTGCCCGGTGAAGACCATGAACACGCATCGCGCGCGCAATGCCTATCAGGTCGACACGGGTCCCCTCGTGCTACCGGATCTGGAACGACATGAGCGCAGCGCCGACGGCCTGCGGTTGGCGTTCGTCGCCTTCAACCGTGCCGACTTCGCTGACTTCGTCGTCGAGGTGCCGACGCAGATCGGCGACGGCCCCGACGCCGAGGAAATCCATCACTATTCCGAACGTATAACCCTGCCGGCAACAAACCGGCTATTGGCCCTGGGAGTTTGACAGTTCCATGACCATACCCCGCGCAGAACACCCACGGCCGCAGTTCCAGCGTGACAACTGGCAAAGTCTCAATGGTGTCTGGGACTTTGACTTCGATTTCGGCCTCTCTGGACGCGAGCGGGGCTGGTCACAGGCGCCGGCGCTGACGCAGCAGATCACCGTGCCATTCTGTCCGGAGAGCCGCCTCTCCGGCATTGGCCACACCGACTTCATCCCCGCTGTGTGGTATCGACGGCGCCTCGACGTGCCTGCCGCCTGGCAGCCCGGTCGGGTGTGGTTGCACTTCGGTGCCGTCGACTACGAATGCCGTGCCTGGGTCAATGGCGTTGCTGTCGGTCGGCACCTGGGTGGTTCCTCGTCGTTTCACTTCGATATTACCGAGGCGCTGACGGCGACTGACAACGAACTCGTCGTCGAAGCCCGTGATGACACGCGCTCCGGCCTGCAGCCCGGGGGCAAGCAAAGCCACCAGCTGCACTCGCATGGCTGTCACTACACGCGCACCACCGGCATCTGGCAGAGCGTCTGGCTCGAGGCGATACCAACGGCTTGCATCGCGAACGTGCGTATTGTGCCGGATCTTGATGGCGCCCGCTTCGTGCTCACGCCGACGTTGGAGAATGTGCGCCAGGGAGCACGCCTGCGCGCGACACTGCTCGCCGGAATCGACAGCGATCAGATCCTGCGGCAGGTCGAGGCAGCGGGCCTGTCGGGCGCGGCATTGTCGCTCAACATCGACGATCCGCGAGCCTGGTCTCCTGCCGACCCCCATCTCTATGGTCTGCGCTTCGAGCTTCTCGACGCGGAGGGATCTGTGCTGGACACCGTGCACAGCTATGCAGGGCTGCGGAAGTTCCACATCGAAGGCCACCGGTTCTTTCTCAACAACGAGTCCATCTTCCTGCGTCTGGTTCTCGACCAGGGGTTTTACGCCGAGGGCATCTGGACGGCTCCGACCGACAATGACCTGCGTGCCGACATTGAACTGTCACAGGCGGCCGGATTCAATGGCGCCCGGCTGCACCAGAAGGTGTTCGAGGAGCGTTTCCACTACTGGGCCGATCGCCTGGGTTACCTGACATGGGGCGAATTCAGCGACTGGGGCCTGGACTTCGGTCAGCCGCTGGCCCTGCACAATCATCAACGGGAGTGGCGGGAGGTCGTGCTGCGCGACTGCAACCACCCCTCGATCATCGTCTGGACGCCGTTCAACGAGACGGTGGGTGGCGCCCGGCAGCACACCGAAGCGCACCATCAGGCATTGCGAGAGATCTATGCGCTGACAAGGGCACTGGATCCGAACCGGCCCTGCCACGACGTCAGTGGCTACGTGCACGTCGTCACCGATGTCTTCACCGTACACGACTACGAGCAGAATCCGCAGACCTTTGCGGCACGTTATGCGCAGGTGGATGTTGCGGCGCCGTCGCGGGCCTATGTCAGCCAGCAGGAGCATTCCATTCGCTGGGACGGACAGCGGCCGTACGTGGTCGATGAGTACGGCGGCACCTGGTGGGTGGATGGCAGTGGTGACGAGGGCACCGACCGGGGTGCAGGCTGGGGGTACGGCAATCGACCGGCAAGCCTGGAGGAAGTCTACGAGCGCATCGAGGGGCTCACAGCGGTGCTGCTGGCCCACCCCGACATCTCAGGCTACTGCTACACCCAGCTGACCGATGTCGAACAGGAACAGAACGGCATCTATACGTATGACCGACGGCCCAAGTTCGATGGTGCGCGTCTGCGTGCTGCCTTCGCTGCACCGGCAGCGATCGAAGCGGACAGGTAAACCCGGACAGGTAAACCCGGACAGGTAAACCCGGACAGGGGCAC
>CALFPI010000485.1 GCA_937919035.1 uncultured Gemmatimonadaceae bacterium | reverse complement strand
GCATCGATCACATCCTGCGGCGAGCGCACCCAGACGGCGGCCATACCTGCCGCCCGTGCGCCAACGACGTTTTCATAGATGTCGTCGAAGAACAGGATCCCTGCCAGCGGCACACCCATCCTTTCAGCAACAGCGGCAAAGGCCTCAACATCCGGTTTGCGCAGCCCCAGGCTGCAGGACAGAAAGACCTGCTCGAAGGATTGCAGGACGGGCGCATACAGCGTTGCCCAGGCTTCGTGGTGGGTGACGTTGGTATTGGTAAAGGCGTAGAGCGGGAGACTGCGGGCCAGCGCCGGCAACAGATCTGCCACCTCAGGGATGAGTCCGGTGTAGATCGCATTCCATCCCGTCGCGAACTGCTCATCGGAGAGGTCGACGGCAAGCAGCGAGCGCAGGGAGGAAAAATACTGGGAAGCATCGATCTCGCCGCGCTCGTGGCGCTCATAGGACTCATCGAAGTGGAACCGCTGCCGCAGATCGGCGGCATCCCGTCCAGCCGCCTCGGCCCAGGTTGCCACTGCCCGGTCGAAATCGATCCCTATGACAACGTTGCCCAGATCGAAGAGCCATGCCTGAATCGTTCTCATCTCATCACGCTCATCGTCGAGAACCACAAGTCCTCCCACTGCAACGCCAGTCGCTTCGGCATAACTGCTCCTCAAAGGCTGTGTGGCTGGCAAAGTAGCGCTCTCCCACAGACAATGGCCAATCGAATCATGCGTGTCACGCCTGGAACCGTTGCCCTCGTGTCCAACGAGAAGAGCCCTTCTCCTGATAGATCCAGTTCCTCTGCGGGACAATCGGGCCGCCACCCAACCACCCCGGTCGAGCCGCCGTAGGCCCGACGCCGGAAGGATCGTTGTCCCGTACTCTCCGTCGACTGAGGGACGTGCCTCACTGCTGTGCCGCGTTCGGGGTGGGACGCCGTATGTTCAGCCACCTGTCCCGGGAACGCACTTTTTTTAAACTTTCTTCGGATCGATCACCAAAAGTGCATCCGCTTCTGTGTAGGGAGTAAGGTGGCGGCAGTTTCACCTTGACAATGCTTCGGCCAGGGAAGTAGACTGAGCCCATACTACAGGGTGGGACTGATTGCGCGCCGGTCCAATTGCGACCCGGATTTCGCCCTGTTCGAATTCGCGCACAGGAAGGAGACAGAAAATGCTGCAAGGAATCTTCGCATGCGACCCCGCTCGCAGTCTGTCTCCGTCCAGCAGGAAATGAACCCGGACTAGCCGACCCAACCGGTTGTCCCGGTTCCCCTTCTCCGGAGCCGCACTGCGAGCCAGCAGCTGCGGTTTTTTTTGTGTTCTCGCATCCACAAAAAATCTCCTCCGGAGAGTGCATTTTGTTCAACCCGGACTTCTGGGAAGTACAGCTCGACCCCGCCGACCTGGACCGCTACTCGGCAGCGGCAGGCATCTGGCACGAAGACGACGAAGACCAGCGCCTGCGGCATCACGGGCGTGAGCGCACCGAGCGATTGTTGCCGTCAATCATGGCTCTTGTCCAAAATCTCACCCAACGGCAACGCGAAGCAGTGATGCTCTACTTTCTCCATGACAAGACCCAGGAGGAGGTAGCCGAGATCATGGGTATCAACCGGCGGGTTGTCAGTCAACACCTGTTCGGCATCCGTCGCAATGGTCGACAGGTGGGCGGCGCCATCTCCCGCCTGCGGACCTTGTGCCGGAAGCGGGGACTGGCTGCCAATGCGTGATTGCTGAACAGGCTTGGGGTGGGGGCTGTCGTCAGCCGTCACCCGAATCTGCCCCGACAGGACTTGGCAACGGCGAGGGACGTGTCATAGCTTGAACAACAACCATTCACGTTTTCAAAGGTTGCCTGAGCTTGACCGTAGAGGCCCGTATCGCTGACTCGTCCCGAGGGGAACACGACGCCTGCTGCCTGGAGGAACCCCATGTTCAGTTCCAGGACAGTTTCGTTGAGGGTGCCGCCGAATTCGCCGGCGAAGGTCGTCTCGACTCGACATACGCCGCGTTTCTTGGCTTTGACGTGGACCGCCTGCGCGATGACTTCTCCGGCTTCGTCGAGGATCTGCTGCGCATGGCGGATAAGTCACGGGTGTTCCTGACCGGATACCGGGACTGTGTCTTCTGGCTGTCGGACGAGGGCCTCTACGTGGGACAGACCTCGATCCGGCCGGAACTGGGCACGCCGTATCTCATCACCTACGGTGGCCATATCGGCTACAGCATCCGGCCCTCTCATCGGCGCCAGGGCTACGGCCGGCGCATCCTGCAACTGGCGCTTGAGAAGTGCGCCGAGATGGGCCTTGAACGGGCCCTCGTGACGTGTGATGAGGACAACACCGCATCACGCCGAATCATTGAATCGAATGGTGGTCTCTTTGAATCGGGCCTGGTGATGGACGATGCCGTTGCCCGGGCCGAGGGACGTGCCGGCGAAGAGGTGCGGAAGCTGCGCTACTGGTTCGAACTGCCGCCGGCGTGAGCATTCCTGATGCGGACACAGGGCTCGTCCTGCCCGACTATGATGGTGGCAGCATCGTCAACGTTGCCGCATCGATTCTCGACGCCTTCGGCGTTGCTTCACCAAGCCGACCCCTGCGCCCCGAATTGCTGCCAACCGACGGTCTCGCCGGCGCCAGCGGCACTGTTCTGCTCGTCCTCGACGCGCTGGGTTCGGCCCAACTCGAGGCTGCTCTGCGAACCGATCGCGTCCCGCATCTAACAGGCTTGATCGCTGCAGCACCCCGGGGCCTGCAGCGAATCACATCGATCTTCCCTTCCACAACGACGGCTGCCCTCAACAGCCTGGCCACAGCCTGTCCGCCGAGCCTACACGGCGTGCTCGGGCACATGCTCTGGTTTGAGGAAATCGGTACGGTCCTCAACATGCTCACCCTCTGCCCGATTGGCGCCAGCCAACCCATCCATGAAGATGTGGTCCGCCGCGTACCGACGATCTACCAGCGTCTTGCTGCCGCTCACGTGCCATCCACGCTGATCACCGACGCGGCCTATGAAGGCACGCCATTCACCAATCTTCTCGCCGAGGGTGCCCACTTCGCCGGTTACAGCGGTCTGTCACAGATCCCCTATCAACTGGAGCTGGCCCTGCAAGCTGCCCAAAAGCCGGGGTTCTATTCGCTATACTGGCCGCTCATCGACACACTATCGCACTACCATGGCCCCGATCACACCGGAACCCCCTCTGCAGCCTGCCTGGCAGAGATGGAGTTCGTCGATCTCATGGTGGGCAAGGTTGCCGATCTCTGCAGGCGCTGCGGCTGTACCCTCGCCGTCATTGCTGATCATGGTCAGGTGCGCCTGCAACCGGAACGCGCCGTCGAACTCGGACCGGAGCTTCGTGCCTCGCTGCAGCGCCCACCCGGTGGTGCCAGGCGCGCTCCCTATCTGACCGGCGTGGATGTCGCGCGGATACAGGCTGAACCGGGGTTGGCCGATGCCGTGCAGCTGGCGATCGCCACCGACGATGCCATCGACGCCGGCTGGTTCGGCGGGCCCTGTGAGGGGCTGACGTCGCGACTGGGTGATACGATCGTGCTCGCCGCCGAGGGGGTGCAGTTTCTCTATGACTATGGTCGTGGTGTGTTCGCCCAATCGGGCAGCCATTCCGGCATGACGAACCGCGAAATGCACGTGCCTCTGATTGTTGTTCCGGGCAACTGAGGTGCACCGATGCCTGTGACCTACCGGGCCCGTATATTGATGGCATGACTCGAATTCTGCTGCCCCGTTCGTTCTGCTTGTTCTGCTTGTTCTGCTTGCTCCGGGCCGTCCCCGTCACAGCCGCCGGTGTCGTGCAGGACACAATCCTGCAGGAAACTGTCGTGCTGCTTAACGCACGGCTCGCCAGCGCCGACCCCGTACATACGGAGCGCTTGTTCGCCGACGTCGCCGCACGCACTTCACGATCGCCGCAGCAGATCCGTGACCATCTGCTGGCACGGCTCGAGGCGTTCCGTGATCTGGCCAACACAGATCCCGCCGCCTGGCAGGCGATCCTGGATCTGCGTGTCGAAACCATGTCCCAACGGCAGACCAACCGTCTGCTCGACAAGCTCACCCTATTGTCCCGCCGCGTGCTGCGCTCCGACAATGACTACCTGGCCGGCACCGGCATTCGCTGGGCGGCGAATGAGGCCCACGTCCCCGAGAACGAAGGCAGCACTTTTGCCCGCCGCCTGGTGGCTCATGCCGTGATCGACACAACAACGGAATGGGTGCCGCCCGCCTTGGGTCTGGTGGTCAGTGGTTGGACGGATCCCTACGAATTCAGTCTCGAGCCGCTGTATGCCTTCTTCGCAACCGCCGAGGAAGCCTATGTGCGCGAAGCCGTTCGCGACGTGCAGCGTTTCATTGTTCCCCGGGCCGTGCGCCGGCTGGCCAAATCACGGGGGGTGTTGTACGCGGTCCGCGACCGCGATGTCACAACTCTCATCGACCCGGAGGCGGAACTGCGCCTCACAGTGCTTGGTCTGAGATTCGGCGGCACCAACGCGGATCTTCTCCCCTGCATGGACATCAGCGCCCGCCTGAGCACAATCAGCAGCGGCACCGTCACCTGGCAGACGACCATCGCCTACTGCTCTCAGTCTCACGGGTCGGCGACCACCAACGAACTCGACGCCTTCTACGAAGAGGTCGCCGACATCATCTACCAACGGGTCGACGGCCACTTCGAGACACGGTGACCTGGGAGAATCGCGCCGGCCTTGTTGAAGCGTTGCAGAGCGGCGAGGCCGGCCACGGTGCTCTGTGGTTCACGACCAATCCCGGGTTGGAGGATGTTGTCGCTGATGAGTTGAGTGAGCGCCTGCAGGCGGCTTCGCTCGACGTCGGCACTTTTGCAGTCGAGCGCAATCCACTGGGCTTCAGCGGCAACATGATCGCTCTGTTGCCGCGACTCGATGCCGCCATCGTGCAGATCGCCTGCGGCTTGCGCTCCGTACACGACGTGATCAGACCCCTCTATGGTTTTGCTCTTTCCACAGCCTCTCCGGACGCACTCGATGAAATCGCCACACGCTTGTCCGCCCGTGGCATTGACGCTCTGGAAACAGCCGCCGTTTCTTCAAGTTTCCGCGTCACGACGCAGCGCTCCGGAGAGCATGCGTTCACCAGCGTCGACGTGCAGCGCCGGGCCGGTGCGGCACTGGTGCAGCGCTACGGCCTCCGCGTGAATCTGCAGGAGCCGGACTGTGAGGTACGCATCGATGTTGTTGACCAGCGTTGCCTGGTTGGGGTGCAGCTGACGCCAGAGCCCGTCAGCCGCCGCAGGCTCCGTAAGTACAACCCCCGCGGTGCGGTGAAGGCCAACGTCGCCTATGCCATGATTCGATTTGCCGGCGTGTCTTCGGGACGTATGCTGGACCCCTTCTGCGGCTCGGCGACGATCCCCCTCGAGGCTGCACAGGTTCATCCGGATCTGGACATTGCCGCCAGCGACTACTCTGCGCGCGCCGTCGCTGGCGCCAGGCAGAATGTCGAAGCCATCGACCTGCAACAGCGCATTGATGTCTGTTGCAGGAACTTCATCGATCTGGATCAGCATCATGGGGAAGGATCCTTCGACGCCATCATCACCAATCCGCCCTTCGGTGTGCACATTGGTCGGGGCATGGACTTCCAGTCGTTCTACAGTCGCTTCCTTGAGGTCGCCGCCTACCTGCTGAAACCCGGCGGACGACTGGTGTTTCTCGCCTGGAAGAGAGGCGTGATCGACCGCGCCAATCGGCTTCACGGTCACTTTCTTCGCCGCCATGTACGCGTCGTTGAAACAGGTGGAATTTTTCCGCGTATCTACGTGATGGAGCGACGCGCAGAAACTGAGCCACTGACACCGTAGCCGTCGCGCCTCAATGGTTGGTGGCATGAGCGTCTTCTATCACGGCACCACACGGATCATCGGTTGGACATGCCATGATCCGTCCGCCTCGATCTGCAGCGATACTGCCCCACAGGCATCTGTGCGACAGATTCGCGCCCCCAGGTCGCTGAGCCGCGCAACCACTTCTGCCGCGGGATGACCGAATTTGTTGTAGGCCCCCACCGAAACGATGGCCAGATCCGCGTCGACGGCGCGCAGGAATCTCTCCCCCGATGACGTGCGCGATCCATGATGTGCTGTCTTCAACACGTCGGCGCGCAACCTGGCACCCCAGGCCAGCATGGCCGGTTCGGTCTCCTGCTCGATGTCTCCGGTGAACAGAATGTGGGTCCCACCATAGTCCAGGCGGAGCGCAACGGAGCCATTGTTCAGCCCCATGATTGATGCACCATCGGCGGCGACAAAAGCCGCCGTGGGGTGGAGCACCAGTCCACCCACGCCTCCCAGGCCCGCGAGACTGTCCCCGGCGGCGACGCGATGGTAGACAATTCCCTTCCGTCTGATCAGCTCGTGGATGCGCCGGGACGTCCAGCTGTCGTACTGCTGCCCACTGTCGATGTAGTGGCCCACCTCGACCTGTTCCAGCAGATGCACGAGGCCGCCGATGTGATCTGCATGTGGGTGTGAGGCAACAACCACGTCGACCCGCTGCACGCCCCGATGACGCAGAAACGGCACGACAACCCGTTCACCCGTGTCGAAACGCTGACTGCGGATGCCGGCATCGATGATCATCGTGCGACCATTGGGCAGTTGCAGAAACGCCCCGTCCCCTTGATCCACGTCAAGAAAGACCACCTCCAGATGGCGCGGCGGGAACAGCCGCTGCCAGAGCCAGAGATTGGTCCATGCCAACGCCAGCAGCAGCAGGGCAGCTCGCGCCCAGCGTCGGCGCGGTGCCAGAGCAGCCAACAGAGCGGCGAGGCCGGCACAGACAAGAAATAATGCGTCCGGTTTGGGCGTGGACCATGCCGGCACGCGGGCAAACAGTTCAACTACCGCCAGCAAGGCCATTAATGCCAGATAGTTTGCAGCGGCAAAGGGCACCGCTGCAGATGCCCAGATCGCGCCCGCGAAAATCGTCAGCAGACCGAGTGCAACGGACAGGGCCAGAAGTGGCACAACGACGAGGTTTGCCAGCAGGGAGATCGGCGCGAACTGCTGGAAGTGCCAGGCAATGAGGGGCCCCGTTCCCAGTTGGGCCGCAAGCGACACGCACGCAGGCGCCACGATCCATCGACCGAGGAAGTGCTCCTCATCAACCCAGCGTCGAGGCAGGCATTGTCGCAATGGACCATAGAGCGCGACAATGGCGAGGGTGGCGCCAAAGGACAGCTGAAAAGACAGCGTCAGCAGGCTGGCGGGCGACAGGAACAGTATGACCAGTGCTGCCAGCCCGAGGCAGTTGTAGACATCCCCCCGACGCCCCAGGGCCCGTCCCACCATGACGACGGCGGCCATCACCGTGGCGCGAACGACCGGTGCCTGCAGGCCGGTGACCAACGCATACAACACGAGAACAATCGTCGTCAGGACATGAGCGGGCGCCTGCGGCAGGCGCAGGAGACGGAAAGCGGTAAAGAAGAACAGAGCCACCAGGCCGACATGCAGACCGCTGATGACGAGGGCATGGGCCAGCCCGGTCAGGCGAAATCGTTCGGCAACATCCTCTGGTATGGCGAAACCGTCCCCGAGCAGCATGCCGCGCAGGAGCCCCGCCGGCGCTCCCGACAAGTGCGCCGTCAGCAGTCGACGGGCCTGGTGGCGCAGGGGATCCATGAACCTCTGCCGCCAGAATGTATTCGGCAGATGCTCAACGGCGATGACATCACCAGGGGCGACACTGGCCGTCGCATGAATGCCCTGCAACGCCAGAAAACGCCGATGGTCGAAGGCTCCCGGATTGCGCGCGGGTTGCGGTCGGGTCAGTCGGCACCGCAACTGCAGTCGATCTGCCACATCAAGCAGCTGTGGCGATCGCAAGGTGACCGCCACCAACCCGGTGAGGGGTCGCCCCGGAGCCTCGGCGCGATCAGCCTCGGGGCTCCAGGACTCGGCGCGCAGGAGCAGTTGCACACGGCGCCCCGCATCGACTCCGCGTAACTCCGGCTCGCGATCGATACACCCCGTCAACAGGCCCCACTCGCCCCAGTCTGCTGCGTGCAAAACGTGGTGGGGTGGCGTCAGTCGTGTATGCTGGTGGTAACGCAGACCACCAACGCCGACCACGGCCAACAGCAGACAGACCGTCAACAGTCGCGGAGGAATCCAGCTGCGGCCGGCCGCCGCAAGCACCCAGGCGCAAGCGGAAGCGACGCTCCACACCCACAGGGGAACGGTAAGGATGTCGTCGATCAGGATACCGACACCCAGAGCCAGAGCCATGTTCAGGGCTGGCCGACGACGGTGGCGAGTTTGCAGGGGCATGGCGGCGACTCCGCAATCGCCATGCCTCGACCGGGGCCCCCCTCACGGCTATACTTGTGGATACGATGTTATTGCGACTGTTCCTGCTCTTCACCCTGATTCCCGTCGTCGAACTGGCCCTGCTCGTCGAGGCGGGCAGCCGAATCGGCGTAGCCCCGACCATTGCCATTGTTCTGCTGACAGGTGCCATTGGCGCCTGGTTGGCCCGAACGCAGGGCCTGCGCGCACTACAACGACTGCAGGACGCTCTGCGCGCGGCGCAATTTCCCGGCGAAGAGATCTTCGATGGCGTCATCATCCTGGCCGGAGGCCTGTTGCTGCTGACACCAGGCTTCCTTACCGATATTCTGGGCTTCTTCGCTCTCGTTCCGGGCACCCGACACCTGCTCAAGACCCTCGTCAAGAGGCAGGTGCAGGGCCGCATGCCGGACAAGCGTGGTGGAGCCGTCCACGTGCACTATTCCGTCGATTGAGAAGTCAATGTCCGAGAGCTTAACCGGAAAACAGCGCCGCCATCTGCGGGCCCTGGGGTACGACCTGAAAGCGACGGTATCCGTCGGCAAAGCCGGCGTCACGCCCGCAGTGGTTCGCTCCGTTGCAGATGCCTACAAGGGCTCTGAACTCATCAAGGCGCGCCTCGAACGCTCCTGGGACGTCGACCGCAAGGAGGGGGCGCAAGAACTGGCGACAGCGACCGAATCACATCTGGTTCAGGTTCTGGGTCGCACAGTTCTGTTGTATCGACCGGATCCTGATGAACCGGATATCAAACTCCCGGCCTAAGACACGACAAA
>CALFPI010000484.1 GCA_937919035.1 uncultured Gemmatimonadaceae bacterium | reverse complement strand
ACGCAGGCCTGCGGCCTTGAGCAGATCGTCCCAGGCGGCGGCGTACCACTCGGTGTTTTTTTCGTTGTTCAGGATTACGTGTATGCGGCCGAAGGAATTTCGTGACCACGTCTCTATGACTTTGATGTTGTACTGCTGCTTGTGGCGGGTCAGTGTGTCTTCGACGCTGGAAATGAACCGATCCGCCGCTTCCAGGGTCTGACCGGCGGGCATGTCGAAAGCGAGCCAGATATCCTTGCTGTTGTTGCGCCCTTCGTCGGTGCGCTGCATACCGGCGATCGGAATCTGGATGCTCGCCATTGCCAGCATCACCAGCAGTGTCGCATCCAGTCGGCGCGTCAGTACCCACCGCAGGCAGCGTATGTAGCCGTTGCGCAGACGTTCCAGAAAACGTGACTCCCCTGCCTGGCTCGCCGTCCCCACGTGTCTTGCCGCCAGAGGGATAATGGCCAGAGCGATCACCAGCGACGCCAGCAGCCCGACGATGACTGGCCCTCCGAGACGCAACATGATGAAGGAGAACTCCTCTTCATCACTCATCAGCATCAGCGGCAGGAAGACGACAACCGTCGTCAGTGTTGCCATCGTGACAGCCAAGCCGACCTCACCGGCTCCCTTGATGGACGCTTCCCGGGGATCCATGCCCGCTTGCCGGCACCGGTAGATGTTCTCGACGATGACGATCGCATTGTCGACGACAAGGCCCAGACTGAGCATGAGGCCCATCATGGTGATCAGGTTCAGCGTCCAACCCATGAAGTAGATTGTGGCGATCGTCACCAGAAGCGACAGGGGAATGGCGAGGGTGATGATCGCTGACATACGTACGGCGCGCAGGAAGTAGAACAGAACGAGGGCGGCGAACATGCCGCCCCAGAGACCTGTCGTCTTCAGGTTGTCCACCGACTCCACGACATGCTCCCCCTGATCCCAGAACACCTCAAATTCGATGCCCGCCAGGTGTGGACGTTTTTTCAGTTCCGCCAATTTGGCGTGCACAGCGCGAGAGATCTGCACCAGATTGCCCGCCGATGCTTTCTTGATCTCGATGCCGAGGGAGGCTCGCCCGTCGATGCGATTGAACCAGTCCTTCCTGGGTGGTTTCAGGCCGACTTCGGCGACATCCCGCAGGCGCAACCCGTGCTCAGCATCGACAATGAGCGCGCCAATCTCCTCTACCGACTCGAAACGCCCCATGGAGCGGACGTAGATCTTGCGCCCGCCCTCCACGACATATCCGCCGGGGATGGTGAAGTTCTGGTTCGCCAGCTGATTGCCCACCTGGAAAGGCTGAATCCCATGCGCCTTCAGCCGCGCCTGATCGAGCTCGATGCGTACCTGCTTGCCCGCTTCGCCCCACACATCGACAGTGCCTACGCCTTCGATCCGCTGCAGTTCCGGCCGCACATGCACATCGAGCACCTGGTATGGATCGACGAAGCCCTCGCCGAGGTAGGCGCCCATCCACATCACCGGCCAGTCGTCCTGGTCCCACTTGCGCACGTCTATGCGCTCGACCTCATCGGGCAATTCGGGCATGAGACGATCCATGCGATCTCGAAGTGCCGCGTAGGCCTCGTGCATGTCGGTGCGTGGCTGGAACTCGATGTTGGCCCAGGACCCGCCCCGGTTGGCTCCGGTGCGACCCTTGGCGATGCGGGGAACGGTGGCGATGGCCTCTTCCATGGGCCGCGTGAGCTTTTCTTCCACCTCTTCCGGACTGGCATCGGGATAACTCACCCAGATGTTCAGCCGGTCCCCCTCCATGCCCCCGGGGAACAGGGCCAGTGGAATGCGTGAGTAGGCGACGTAACCGACAACCAGGGTGGCGATGACAACCATGATCACCGACACGGGCCGATCGACACTGAGGCGTGGCAGCCAGTTGCCGCGTTCGTCCACCCTAGGCCTCCACCCGCTCGCGAACCACGAGGGAATAGACCGTTGGAATCACAACCAGAGTGAGAAAGGTGGAACTCACCAGGCCGGCGATTACAGTGAGCGCCATGGGCGTGCGGATCTCGGCCCCGTCTCCAAGGCCAAGAGCCATCGGTAACAGACCCAGAACGGTGGTCATGGTTGTCATAAGAATCGGCCGCAGGCGCACGCTACCAGCCTGCACGATGGCCTCCGTCAGCGCCATGCCGTTGTGTCGCAGCGTGTTGATGTAGTCCACCAGAACGATCGCGTTGTTGACGACGATACCGGCGAGCATGATGAAGCCGATGAAAACGACGATGCTCAACGGAATGTGTGCTACGTACAGGACCGCCACGGCACCGATCGCTGCGAGAGGTACCGTGAACATGATGACGAATGGGTGGACGAGGGATTCGAATTGGCTCGCCATGACGATGTAGACGAGAAAAATCGCCAGGGCCAGAGCGAATACCATGCTGTCCAGCGAACGCTCCATCTCCTCGTTCTGACCACTGATGAGGAAGCTGAAGCCCGGCGGAAAGGTCATGCCCGCCATGGCGGACTCGATGCCCTGAGATGCCGAACCAAGATCAATGCCCTGGATGTTGGCCGTCACCAGTGCGGCGCGCTGCTGGTCGATACGGCGGATCTCGCTGGGCCCTTCAGCGGTGCGGATGCGGGCGACGGAGGACAGGCGGATGGGCACCGCACCGGTGGGATTGACCACCAGGCGCTCCAGTTCATCGACACCGAGGCGGTCGCTCTGCTGCAGGCGGACCAGAACGTCGATGTTGCGCTCCTCGCGACGAAAATCCGTCGCAACGCGCCCCTGAACCTTGTTGCGCACAAGCTCGGCGACGGCCCGCAGGTCGAGGCCGTAATTCGACAGGCGCTCGCGGTCATAGACAACTTGCAGTTCCGGGTTGCCCGTCTGTAGCGTCGAACGCACATCGGTCAGACCCGGGAGTTCCGCAATCATCGCTGCCGCCTCGGCACTGGTGCGCCGCAGCAGTTGCAGATTGTCCCCGCGGATCTCCAACTCGATGGGCGTCTTGAAACTGAAAAGTGCCGGGTACGAGACCTCGGATGACACCTCGGGAATGGCCCGCAGTTGCTGGCGCAATTTCTGGATGATTCGGTCTTCTGTCTCTGGCGGTGTTCCCGCTGCCAGGTAGACGGTGACACGTGCCGTGTGCTCGCCCTCATCGGCGGCCGAGGTTGCGGCGCCGTCCGAACCAACCGTTGTGGCCACACGCTCGACGGCTTCGAGGTCCACTGCAACGCGCTCCGCTGCAGCCGTGACGGCCGCCGTCTGCAGCAGAGGCGTGCCTACGGGCATGGCCAGATCAAGATTGAACTCGCCCTGATGTACCGGTGGGATCAGTTCCGTACCAAGAGCAGGTACCAGTTGCGTCCAGCACAACCAGAAACTCAGTCCAGCGCCACCAACAACAACAAGCCGTTGGCGGAGGGCAGCCCGGACGACCACTGGATAGGCGTCATGCACCTTGCGCAGCAGGATCTGAAACAGTCCCAGAACAGGTGCCGCCACGGGTACGGCAATGATGGTTGCGACAACGAGGACGGCCGCCACCAGCACACCGGCGAGCAGGAGCGCGACGAGCAGAACCGTACGGACCAAGCTCAGCCCTGCGTGGGCCACAAACCGGATCAGCAGATATGGCCCGATGAGCCCCGACAGCAGCCCACGGAGCACTGCCAGCGGCCAGCGTCGGCGCCCCTCACCTCTGGGCGGCACCCAACGGCCCACTCGGCGCATATCACCGCCGAGTTCCGCGAGCGCACTGCTGTCGAGCAATCCGGGCCAGATGTTGTCCGGGAAGCCGCGCCACACAGGTGTTACGGCGGCCCAGGAAGCCACCTGTTCGTGAACCGGGCGAGCCGGTTTCCAGCGGAACCGCTCCAGCAGTTTCCACACTGGAAACAGCACTTCGAAGAGCAGGATGCCAGTTGTCTTGAGCACCACCGCCAGCAGAACGCCGACGGCCAGACCGACACGAATCCCCAGATCCAGCAACAGCTGTGGCAGCACCAGAGCCGCCTGGCGCAGGCGCTCTGCGACGGGGGTTGGCATCGCCGGACGCAGGGCCGCGACAATCCGGGTCGCTGCCGCCAGGCGCAGATAGTTCGACTCCAGCAAGGCGCCGAGTCCGTCACGACGGACCTGACGGGAGGCGAGCATGGGGATGAAATAGAGTGCCACTGCCAGAGAGGCGAGCAACGAGAAAACGACGGTCAGTGCCATGTCCCCGAAGACCTGGCCGGCGACACCTTCGACGAAGACGATGGGGAAGAACACGGCGATGGTTGTCAGTGTCGAGGCAAACACAGCCCCGCCTACCTCGCCCGTGCCCCGCACGGTCGCCGTCAACAGATCATCCCCCTCTTCACGGCAACGGAAGATGCTCTCCAGTACCACGATCGAGTTGTCCACCAGCATACCGACGCCGAGGGCCAGACCACCGAGAGACATGATGTTGAGGGAAACATCAAACAGATACATCGGGGCGAAGGTAGCGATCACCGAGACCGGTATGGTCGCCGCCACGATCAGTGTGTGCACGAGATTGCGCAGAAACACGAGCAACACAAGCACAGCCATGGCGCCACCCAGCAGGGCGCTGCGCTGGACTTCAGTTATCGAGTTCTGGATGAACACGGATTGATCGGAGAGCACATCCAGGTGGGTACCTGCAGGGAGGCGGAAAGTGATGAAGTCCGTCATGCGCAGATGCTGCATCGTACGCACAGCGTCTGCCTTCTTGTCGGCTTTCAGGCCCTCTTCGTCACTGCCCTCTGCGTCCCCACCCACTTCCCCATCCGCCTTCTCTTCTTTGGCGGCCGTGTCCGCCGCCGCCGCCGCCAGTTCGATTACATAAGCCTGTTGTTCCGGCGTGCCATTGAGCCGGTCGCGCACCGCCTGTGCCACGGCAACGATGTTGGCGTCTGCCTCTTTGTAGATCTCCAGTTCGACGCTCTCTCGACCGTTGACCCGGGTCAGAATCTCGCGATCCTTATGGGAGCGAGTGATACGGGCCACATCGCGCAGGCGGATGTCAGCGCCGCCTTCCTTGGCGATGATCAGATCGCCGATGTCGTCGAGGCTCTTGAACTCGTTGAGCGTACGCACGAGATACTCGGTCTGACCTTCGCGCAGCTGGCCACCTGGCAGATTGACGTTCGCCTGGTCGAGACGCCGATTGATGGCACTCACATCCAGCCCGAGCAGGGCCATCTGGCGCTCCTGGAGGGACACGTGGATCTCTTCCTCCAGGCCTCCCTTGACCTTCACCGCAGCGACGCCCGCCACAGACTCGAACTCTCGGCGGATCTCCTCCTCCGCCAGCTCCCGCAGCTGGTACAACGCCACCCCTGCATCACCGTCGTCGCCACCGCCATCATCGATGTCACTGTAGAGGCCGAGGCGGAGAATCGGATCCAGAGAGGGATCGTAGCGCAGCAGCAGCGGCTTCTCGGCATCCTCGGGCAGGCGCGTGCGGTCCACCTTTTCCCGTATGTCCTGCGACACGTCGTTCATGTCCGTGTCCCACTCGAACTCGAGAACGACGTCCGACTGTCCCGCCTTGCTGATGGAACTGATGCGCACCAGATGCGGCACAATGCCCAACTCGCGTTCGATGGGGCGCGAGATCAGCGTCTCGACCTCTTCCGGCGCCGTGCCGGGATACTCGGTTCGTACGGTAAGGGTCGGATAGGCGATGTCCGGCATCAGGTCCAGCGCCAGCCGCTGGTAGGACACCCAGCCGAAGACACACACCGCCATGACCACCATGAGGATGGCGACGGGACGGCGAGTTGTAATGGCAAAACTGCTCGTCGTCGGGCGGGACTGATTCGATCCAGAAGGATTCGATCCAGATGGACCGGTGGTGCTCATCCCGGGGTCGTGGGCGCCGCGGGCGCGGAGCCCCCTGCAGTGTTGACGGCCCTCACGCGCGCCTTGTCCTTCAGTCCGTTCTGGCCGACGACGATGACCGGTGTGTCTGCCGGGATTGCCGACCGGGCCTCGATGAACAGGCTGTTCTCGTAGCCCACGTCGAGTTGCACACGGTGTGCCGTGCTGTCAGAGACGATAAACACATAGCGGTCGGATCCGTCGTAGACGACCGCTGCTTTCGGAATGAGAATGGCACGCTCGTGGGTATCAATGACGACCCGGACACTGACGAATATGCCGGGCCGCAGATGCTGCCAGCGATCACGCAGCCCCACAGTGACCTTGAAAGTGCCACTGCCCGGATCAACGATGGGGCTGATGCGTTTCACGTAGCCGGCAAACACCATGTTCTCGATGAAGTCCGACGCCACTTCAGCGATCTGCCCGGTCTTTACCGTGCTCAGGTAGCGCCCGGGCACGTGTACGCGGGCGATCATGTCATCGAGTTTTATCAGATCAAAGAGCTTGGCCCCCGGCGCGACACGGGCGCCGACCTGAACTTGCCTCGAAGTAATCACGCCAGAGAAGGGGGCGCGGATCTCGGTGTGGGTCAGCGCCATCGCCGCGCGTTCCTGGCGCATGCGTGCCTGCTCCAACTCGTGGACCTTGTCTTCGTAGGCCTGCTCGCTGATCATTTTTTGCTGGTACATCTTTTCGGTGCGTTCGAAGGAGCCTTCGAGATAGCGCAGATTGGAGCCGCTTTCGCGGTCCTCCAACCGCGCCTGGTCGTTGTCCAGGGAGACCAGCAGGTCACCGGCGGTGACCTGGTCGCCCTCCTCGACGAGCACGGCATCGACCTGACCGCTCTCTTCCGGGTGAATCTCGACTGCCGCTTCCGTTTCGACGGTGGAACTGAAAACCAGGTAGGAAGAGATGTCCCCCGTCTGGGCAGTGGAGACTTCGACAGGAACGGAGTCCCGCTCCTTGGTCACAACGGAGTCACTGGCAGAGGAATCCGTGACGGCCGCCGAATTCGCCGACGCAGAGTCTGCTGAGGTCGCTTCGGCCGAGTCTCCTGCGCCTGCCTCCGTGTCATCGCTGGCCCATAGGCCACACCCGATCCACATCGCGGCAAGCACACACAGAGCCAGAACCTGCAGCGCCTGCGCAGGGATTCGGATGGATTGTCTATGCTGTTGAAAACAATACATTAGGGCTGCCTTTAGGCCGATAGAACCGCAAATCGTGGACTCTGTCAATGCTGCGTGACGCGCGGGAGACTGCTGCTTGCTGTTTGTCGAGATCATCGCCCTCGTGTCGCTCGCGGCGGCGCTGACCCGTTTCCTTCGGCAGGCGCCGCAGACGCATAACCTACGACACTGGGTTGCGGATCATTCTCGACTGCTGCACCAGTTGTTCACCTGCCCGCATTGTCTGTCCTTCTGGATTGCCGCAATCGGCACCGCCGCCGCATGGTTGTTGGCGAATCACTCTGCCCTTGAGGCAGCTGCGATGGTTCTTCTCGGCTGGCGCGGCGCCTATTTCGTCAACAAGTCGCTCGATCAGCGGCGGGATCGGTTGCGGCACCGCGCAGGCCGGTCGTGCCATATCTGTGCCGCACCATTTGTGGAGGGCACGTCCATCGAGCGCAGCGGGTGGGCGTTTTGTTCCATGACCTGCTGGTTTGACCATCTGCGCACGCGGCCGACGTCCCGCAAAGAACTCGTCGGGCGCTCCGGCGAACTAATCCGACAGGAGATATATCCGTTGAGTTACAACAATGTGACGAACAAGGAAGCCCACGACTTGCTGGAGCAGGAAGCGGGTTATGTCTACGTGGATGTGCGATCGGTCCCGGAGTTCCAGAACGGCCATCCGGGGGGCGCCTTCAACGTCCCCGTATTCCATAGGGAACCCGTCGGCATGGTGCCAAACCCCGACTTCCTTACCGTCATGACGACCCTCTTCCCACAGGACTCGAAGCTGCTCATCGGCTGTCAGAGTGGTCAGCGTTCTCTTCGGGCCGCTGAGGCACTCATCGCAGCGGGGTTTCAGGATGTGACCAACGTCAAGGGAGGTTTTGGGGGCGTCAGAGACCCTTCCGGTCAGTCCGTCGAACCTGGCTGGTTCGAACAGGGCTTGCCCACGGACCATGGGGAACCGGAAGGCCGAAGCTACGCGGTTCTGGCAGGCCGTCGTCGGGACGGCAACACGTGAGCCACGTTGAGCATCGTGCCGCCGCCCCTACCAGTGTCGGTGTTGCCATCATCACCGTGAGTGACTCGCGCACGCCGGAAACCGACAAGAGCGGTGCACTCATCCGCGAGAAGCTCGAGGGCAATGGCCATACGATCGTACACTACGCGATCGTCAAGGATACGGCGCGGCAGATCAAGGGCGAACTGGCAATCGCCGTCGAAAAGAAGGGCTGTCAGGCCCTGATCCTGAATGGCGGCACGGGGATTTCGCCAAGAGACAATACCTTTGAGGTGGTCGATGGTCTGCTGGACAAGCGTCTGCCTGGCTTTGGTGAACTGTTCCGCTACCTGAGCTACAAGGAGATCGGTTCGGCTGCCATCATGTCCAGGGCCACGCTGGGTACCTACCGTGGACGAATCATGGCCTCTCTTCCGGGATCCACCGGCGCGGTCCGACTGGCGATGGACGAACTGCTCCTGCCTGAACTGGGCCACCTGGTGGACACCGTATCCCCCCACCGCTGATGGCTGCGACAGCGCTCAACTCGTTGTTTCAGGTAGGCCTCGACGTCCGCGACCGGGACTGCCTGGTCATCGGCGGCGGCAGCGAAGCAGAGGACAAGACCGGACGACTGTTGGACGCGGGTGGCAGGATCCTGCTCGTCAGTCCCGACATGACGCCTGCACTGGCAGACCACGTTCACAGCGGCCATATCCGTGCCAGGCGGCGACGCTACAAGCCGTGGGATCTCGATGGTGCCTTCCTCGTCATGAATACGGTGCGCTGCCTCGGCCTTGCGGAACAGGTCTTTGCTGCCGCCGAAGCCCGTGGCATCATCGTCAACACGTACGATGATCTGGCTCATTCCCACTTTGGCATGGCCGCCCTCGTCAGCGCGGGTCCCCTGCGGATCAGCATCAGTTCCAGCAACGCCAGCCCAACCTTGTCGAGTCGGTTACGCCAGGACCTGGAAGAGTTGTTCGACGAGGAATTTGGCCAGTACGTGGAGGAACTGGGGCGGGTCAGAGCCCTGCTGAAGGAGAGGATCCCCGACTTTACCACCCGTCGACAGATTCTTCGGGGACTC
>CALFPI010000483.1 GCA_937919035.1 uncultured Gemmatimonadaceae bacterium | reverse complement strand
GCCCAGGCACGTCCCGCCAGACGACGTCCGCCGGCCAGTCACGGCCGCAAGCTTCCTCGATGGTCCAACTGGTCATTGTCTTGAATCACAGGCCCGGACAGTGGTACGGACAGTGGTGCGGTGGATGTGACGCTGAAGGCTCACGATCTTCCCGCGACAGGTCAAGGGCAACCCGTCTTGCGGGGAGGCCAGTCCGACCTACCTTCCTGCCGTTGAATTCATCGCGGCAAAAACCGGAGACAGGAAGGGCTGAATTGTTGAGCGACAGCTGGTTGGTGGGGACAGGTGGTGGGGTGTATGCCGCCAATGATCAGGGAAAGTTCGAACGCCTCGGAGCCTACCAGTTCCGCGTTACGGCGCTGACTGGCAGCGGCACGCGGGTGCTGGCAGCCACCGGGAGCGGCTTGTGGGAGGTCCGCGAAGATCGCTGGGTGCAGTTGCACGACGAGACGCTGACAGAGGTGATGGACGTCATCGATACGGGCCCGACCATGATCGCCGCCTCAGCCTACGGCGTCGCCTTCGGCACGGTCGACCCATCCGGCGTCCCCCACTGGGACTGGTTGTCGGATGATCTGAACGTCAATCAGCGCTTCACCAACGCCATTGTGCGACTCGATGACACGCGGCTCCTTGCCGGCACCGAGGGTGGCGTACTGATCCATCATGCCACCACCGGCTGGTCGACAACCTCTCTCACGTCACCGGTTCGTTGTCTGCTGCGCTCCGGTGACGGCTACCTGGCCGGCGCCAACGATGGCCTGTGGGCCAGCGCCGATGGCCAGCACTGGCGGCCAACTGGCGTAACGGCAACCGTCTATGCCCTGACGGCCAACGAAGATGTCGTCGTCGCCGGCAGTGAAGAGGGCGTGCTCGTGTCGGCCGCTGGCAGCCCCTGGTGCGCCGCGGGACTGCCGGGCCTGCGCGTCACGGCACTGGCCCTCAGTGCCACCGATGCCGGTCTCTGGTATGCGGGGGGTGTTCCCGGTGGCCTCTGGCGCACTACGGATCATGGCCAGTCTTGGGTGGCTGTGCCGGAGGTACACATCGAAGTGGAATCCATCTTTGCCCCCGGAGGCCGACAGTGAGTTACACCGACGAACTCGTCGCACGGCGACAGGCCATCGTGGCGGATATGGCACCCACGGTTTCAACCGCGTTCGGTGCACACGCGGTGTTCGCCGCCGATCCGGATGCACCGGAGACAGCCCGACGCGTCGAAGAGATTGTCACAACCACTTTCGGCGCGCAGAGCGACAGCCCCTTTGCCGTGGCGCAGATGGGCTGTTTTGATCCGTTTGGTGCGATGTTCCTCTACTGCCGGTGGCAGGAGCAGATGAACCAGGCTACGCGTGACCACATCCAGCACGTGATGACGCACAATGTGCACGGCCGGGGGAACACGGAAAACCACTGGCTCATGCACTACACGGCGCAGTTGCTGGCGGCGGAGCGCTTCACCGATGCCGACACTTGGTGGAACGGCCAGCCGCGCGAAGTGTTCCACGCCGAAGCGACACGCTGGATCCTCGGCACCATCGACCGCACGGTACGGATCGGCCACCACGAATACGATTCCACCGACTACCACGGCTGGCATGTGCTGCCGATGATCGCCCTCGCCGATCACGCCGCCGATGCGACGCTGCGCCAGCGCGCCGCTGATATGGCGAGTTTGCTGATCGCCGATATGGCACTGGAGTATTTCAAGGGGGGCTGGGCCGGGGGCCACGCGCGCGAGGGCTACCGGGAGAATACCCACACGTCTGTGGGTTGTTCGGCGGCACTCCTCTATCTGTACTTCGGCGGCCCGACCTTTGGTCCGCGGCAGGCGCAACAGCAAATGGCGCCGGCACTGACCTCGTTCTACCAACCCCCCGACATGCTGGCAGCCATCGCCAACGACCGCGAGCAACCGCGGCTCGTCAAAAAGACCAAGGCGCCACGCAACATCTTCCGGCACGTTGTCGACGATGCGCAGCCGGTGCGCAAGACGACCTATACCAGCGCCTCCTTCGCTCTCGGCACGACACAACTGGGCCTGCCAGGCGCCCCTGCGGGGCCGATCGATCTGGTCTCGTGGGATCTCACGTGGGAGGGGCCCGATCACGAAGCCAAGATCGTCTCCTGTCATCCATACGTTGACACCGGGCGTTTCAGCGCCTTCCTCAGCGAACTGCCGCAGGACATCGGTCGTGGTGTTCCCGCAGCCAAGCCCTTCCTGCAGTTTGCCGACCGCCTGTACGGAGCCTCGCCCTATGAGCAGATGATGCAGCATGAGTCGGCCGCCATCATCCTGTATCGGATACCCGCCGACGATCAACACCCCTTCGTCAACCTGTATCTGCCGCGCAGCACGACGTGGCGTCATCAGGGCAATGTCCTGTTCGGCGACACGGGCACCTGTTACGTCATGATCCACCTGATTGGTTGTTCACGCTGGGATTCGGTGCGTGATGCGCATTTCATCGATGGCTGGTTCGTGCGTCTGCGGGGTGACGGTGTGGGGCTCGTCATCGAGGCGGCGGAGAGAACGGACTACGACAGCCTCGCTGCCTTCGCCGACGCCTTCGACAGCGGCGCCGTGGATCTGTCCAACTGGCCGGGGAAAAAGGCGGGCCAACATCAGGTCGGTTATACGACGCTTGCTGGTGCGCATCTGCACATGACCTACGACGGAACGCATCAGGTGAACGAGACACCGATCGATTATGCGGCGTGGAAGCTCTACGATGCGCCGGAAGCGTCCGCCGAGATGAACACGGGCGTCATCCGTTTGGCCCACAAGGGTGAAGCCCTCGAGCTCGACTTCGGTGTCGACGCACAGCGCCCACTGATGCCGATGCGGGTGATCGGTTAGCCGCCAATCAGGTGATGGCGCCAGGTGGTGGCGTCAGGGGGGTGACATCAGGCGGGTTTTGTTCCGCGGCCCAGTTCCTGCACCCAGCCCTGCACGCAGAAGTCGATCCAGCGGGCGCCGTCGTCGGCATCCGCCTCGTGCGCATCTTCCAGCCAGCGTGGCAGGGGCTCGAGACTGGCCAGGGCCTCCATACGTACCGCGTCGGCATGGGCGGCCATGATCAGCTGGGTCTCGCCACGTCCTGCATGACCGATGGGGATCCGCGGGGCCTCAGCGCTCGGGTAGGTTGAGAAGCTGTCAACGTAGGCGACCCGGATCCAGCCAAAGATGTTCTTCATGGGATGATCGTCGGTCCGCCCCCATCCCGGACCCCACTCGTGTACCCTTTCGCGCACGACTTCACCGGCGGCACGCTTCAGGCAGAGAGCCTCCAGCCCATCCGGCCCCTGATGGTGCTGCAACAGGTAGATGCGACCAAACCCCATCGCCGCGATTCGCCGCAGAACTTCCCGCGCATAGAGGAAAAACACTTCCGGGTCGAAGTCGATCTCCCCCTCCTCCGGACCTCCTGCCCAGGCCATGGTCGGCGCCATCGACAGGGGCGGCGCCAGCACACATTCGACCTGTTGCTCGGCCCGTTCACAGATGGCGCTGGCAATGAGTGTATCCGTGCCAATCGGCAGATGCGGTCCGTGGTATTCGACACATCCGGCTGCCATCAGCACCGGGACGTCACGACGCACGGCGTCCTGCACCTGCTCCGGACGCATGTGGGTGAGAATCATCTCTTCCTCCGAGGGCAACTCAGCAGGTCATCGGTCAGGTCCGTCATTTCAACAGCGTCATCTTCTGGCTGGCCCAGTACAGGTCGCCGATACGCAGGTGCAGGAAGTAGCTGCCGCTGCCCACAGCCCGACCGGCATCATCGGTGCCGTCCCAGTCGGCCTGATAGTGCCCGGCTGCCAGAGGCCCATTGAGCAGTGTCGCCACCAACTGGCCGACGGCGTCGTAAACCTGCAGGCTGGCAGCCTGATTCTGCGCACCGACAGGAATGGAGAAGTTCACCTGTGTCGACGGGTTGAACGGGTTGGGATACGCCTGGCCCAGGGCAAAGGCATCCGGCGTCTGCCCGGCAATCTCAGTAACTGCCGTGGTCTGTGGCCCCGTGTAGCGGATCTGGTAGATGAACCCGCTGTTTTCGGCGGAACTGTTGAAGCCGCCCTGCGACGAGATGTCAGCCACGAACAGCCTGTTGCCTGTGGCGAGCAGGCCGATGGGGTGGCCGATGCCGGGCTCTTCATTGCTGACGAAATGGAAATACTCGCGCGTGTCGAGGTCGACGTAGACCAGCGGGTTCTCCTCATTCGACAGGCCGCCGCGGGAGAACTGGCCGTGGAAGCCGACGAACAGGCCGTTGTTCAGACCGGCAGGAAAGCCCGGGGGGGCGAAGGCGATCTCGTTCGGCCCTTCGCTTTCGGACCCCGTCGCAGGATCCGGCAGTGGTGTGAAGGCCACCACGGGTGGAATACCCTCGCCGCCAAAGAACTCACCTGTTCGATAGGTGATGTGGTTGTAGGGAAAACCGAAGTTCTCGATGTCGCCGCCGAGTTGAGCGGCAGGGATCATGTTGATTTCGTCGGCGCTGTGAGCTTCGATGGCCTCCTGCAGGCCGTCGATGCCGTTATCCTCGAAATAGAGATCACCTGTCTGCGGATGGAAGGCCAGGCCCGAAGCCGAACGCAGACCGGTGGCGATCTGCACGTGCTCGATGCCGGTCAGCTTCGTGCCATCATCGGAAAAGGTGATGCGATGAATGGCGTCGCCCGCCAGTGTACCACTGATACCGAAATCAGTGCTCAATGCGCGCGTATCCGTCGTCGGGGCGTAGTTGACCTTGGAGCCCAGCGGGAAGTAGAGCTCGTACGTATCGGTTGTGCCTGGTGCGCGCCGCGCCACGAGGGCCGAGTTGGCGTGCAGCCAGGAGCCGCTGCCGGTAATGTTGATGCGGCCGATCTGACGCAGTTCGTAATCCGGCGCCGGCCCGATGCGCAGGATGACGATGGGTTTGTCCTGTCCGGTGACGAACAGCAGATCGCCGACGCGTTGCAGGGCCGAGGGGGCGCCGACACTGAGGCTGCTCAGCAAAACCTGGCGCGTTTCGGCGACGCCGTCATCATCGGCGTCGATGAGGCGCAGAATCTGGCCGGAGGTGCTGGAGAAGAAGGACGCACCGTTGGCGACGGCGACAAGGATGGAGCCGTCGTCGAGCCGTTCCATGCCGACAGGGTAGTTCAGACCATCGGCGAACACGGTGATGGCAAAGTCCTCTGCCTTGACCCGCGGTGAACCGCCGATCTGAAACTGGGCGGCAGTCGGCGTCAGGCTAAGCAAAGCAGCGAAGGTGGCAAGAAACAAGGTGCGCATTTTGTCAGATCCTGTGTGTGTCAGGTGTCGTGTGTGGTTGTGTCGTGTGTGATTGTGTGCTACTGCAGCAGGAGCAAGCGTCGGGTCTGACGGAAATCACCAACGAGCAGACGGTAGAAGTAGACCCCGCTGGCGACGGGCAGGCCGACGTCGTCGCGACCATCCCAGGTGACGGCGAAGCTGCCCTGCGGATGCGGCGCGTTGACCAGCGTCCGGATGCGTCGACCAAGGCTGTCGTACAACTCCAGTGATACAGGCGACGACGCGGCCACCGTAAAGCGAAGGGTCGTGACACCATTGAAGGGGTTGGGGTACGCCCTCCCCAGAGCGTGTACTGCAGGCACCGCCGGTGGTTGCTGGACGCTCGTGGGGCGACCGAGTTCCACGACCCATCGACTGAGCAACGCGGTGCCGCGCGTATCGATGACGCTCGTTGCCAGCGGTGGCATGCGGCGCGCATCGAGGCGCAGGGTGCGCAGCAGCAGCACCGAATTGGCGGCATCACCGGGCTTGACGATGCGCCGATCGAAGCCCTCCAGATCGTCCAGGGCAGATTCCTGATCAACGATGCCCATGTCGGCCAGGGGCGTGTCGTGGCGCAGGTCTATTTCGGTCCGGCGCAGTCCGCCCGGACGATGACAGTGGGAGCAGTTGCTGGCCAGATAGGCGCGCGCCCGTGCCTCGACGGGGGCACGGGCGTCTGCCGGATCCGCCCAGGCAGGCATGGCCTCGAAGTCATCACCAATGTCTTCGGTGAACAGTTCGAGCTGCCGCAGACGCTGCAACTGCGAGCCGCCGTCGCTGTCAACACGATTCAGCTGCGCCGTACGGACGCCGAGGACCTGGCCGCTGCCGAAGGTGTGGCAGCGCTGGCAGTCCTCTGAGGCAGGAAACTGGTAGCTGAGCTGCGTGACAGTGTCACTGCCGGCATGTTTCACGGCAAAGGTTCGATGGGCCCCCGTGGTCAGCAGGTCGGCGTCGGTACCCGTGTCATTCCACATGTAGCTGAAGCCCTGCCAGCCCAGCACGGGGCCGGCGAGAACGAGAAAGCGGGTTTCCACCAGCTGCCGCGAGGTTGAGTCACCACCCACGGACTCGACATAGAAGTTCTTCACGAGCACGGTGTTTTGCGGGAAGACCCAGTTGCCGTCGCGGGAGAATTCGATCTGCGTCTCGCCCGGCAACGCCAGATACCGGGTCTTGTAGGCGCCATCGGACCACAGTTGCGAATTGACCGAGTAGGGAATGATGCCGGCAGCGATGCGGCGGCGGGTCATGTCGGCAAACAACCCGGAGGCGGCGATCGTCGCCGGCGCGGGGGCCTTTGCCAGATCGATGAGCAGACTCGTATTGGGCACGCGCACAGGGGGACTCGTCACCTGTGCCTGCGCCGCCGGCAGACTCATCAACGTGCAGAACGCCGCGGCAAGCAGGCCTGGTATGCGTAGTACAGCTGTGATTCCGGCAGTATTCATCGTCGTGTCGGCGAACCTACAGGCATTGTCCCGTTCTTAGTTGAAACAGCACAGGCTCCAATCGTTGATATTGATA
>CALFPI010000482.1 GCA_937919035.1 uncultured Gemmatimonadaceae bacterium | reverse complement strand
GAAAACAACCACTTGTACAAGAAGACGCCGCTTCTTTATGAATTATTCAGGTTAGTCACGTGCGACCAACGGTGGCCGGCCTCTCCTTGCTGCTGTTCAACTGGCCCGACGCGGTCACGCGCCATTACTACGCGCACTGGCAGGACGGCCAGGTAGGTTTCGCGGAGCGGTTGGAAAAGGAGCGCCTTACAGCACCGGTGGCCCGCTTGCGTGAACTGTGGACATTGGGCCAGAAGAGCCGCCGCCACGGCCGTGAAGAGATGCCTGGATGGAATCCGGCGCTGACGCTGGATCTACCCTTGACCCACGGTATGCTGGGGCTGGATTTTTCTGAGGAAGAGCAGGATGAGACCGACACCGAAAATTGGGTACAGCAGTTGTCAGAGACTTTTGACCGGGGTCTGGCACTGGCCGGCGAGCGCCACGGCAAGGACAACTCCGGGGATATCCGCGAGATCAGCACGCGCCTGATGGCGCTTGAGCAAAGATTGCAGTAAGCCTGAGCCAAGGCCGACACCGAGGCGCATCTGCCACGATGGGGATGCGCCGTGGCTCAGGAAGTGTCGGGCCCTCGCAGCGCGGAAGTTTCTGTCTCTGTAGCGGAGAACGGAATCCACGGTGTCTGTGAGGGCCGGGACGCGAAACGCCTGACAGTCGGCCTGACAGTCGGCCTGACAGTCAGCCTGACAATCGGCCTGACACTCAGTCGTCGACGAACTCCCGCATCATGGTTCTTCGCCAAAAGCGTAGGCGTAACAATTCTCTGTTTCCCAGATCTCCACTTTCGTTACCAGCAGATCTGCGGCAAGCAGTTGCGTGGCGACCCCCAACAGGTGGCTGGCCATGTTCTCTGCCGTGGGGTTCCACTCTGCGGCGAAGTGCTTCATGGAGGCCAGTTGGCCGGCGTACAAAGCAGCGACATCAGGGTCGTGGCGCCAGAAGATGAACCCGTGGTCCCAGTGCTCGTCCAACCACGCACCAACCTTCTGCTTGATCACACCGAAGTCGACGATGCGTCCGACCGAATCAAGGTCGCCCGCCCGGGCCTGCACGTGGATGAAGGTGACGTAGTTGTGGCCGTGCAGGTTGGCACATTTGCCCTCGTGCCCAACAACACGGTGGCCGGCGCAGAAATGCAGCCGCCGCACTGCCGCAATCCCAGTCATCTCATTTCCTTTCAAACCTGTCTGTGCCAATTTTCTGTGACAGTTCAATGCATTCGTGTGTGCCCCGTATCGGCAAGGTGCCGCTACAAAAATAGCCGAACATGTTGCCGACAACAGTGTTGTTGGGCCCCTCGCGTCGCTATTGTATTCCTCTGCAGTCCTTCCGGGAGCGACCTACACATGCGCCAGTCCACCGTTACGCCACCACCCAGCGTGGATGCCATTGTTGCCGAGATCGACACAAATGGCTTCTGCGTCGTACCCAACGTCATCGACACGGCCACCACCGATCGGGCCCGAGGTATCCTTCATGAGTTCCTGGATGCTGAGATCACGGACACCGTCCGCCAGGCACACACGCAGAGGGTAGGCCGCCTCGTCGTCAAACATCCCCTCTTCGTCGAGTTGCTTTGCCAGCCCCTGGTTCTGGCCGTCTGGCAACACTTGCTTGGTTCAGACCTCATTTGCTCCTCGTGGTCGGCGAACACTGTTTACCCAGGGCACGATCGCATCGGCTGGCACGTCGACTATCCGTACTGGTCCAAAGAGCCGCCGTGGCCTGCTGGGCACCTGGCAGGGCAGACCTTGTGGATGCTGGATGACTTCACCGAAGAGAATGGCGCCACTGGCATCGTTCCAGGCTCCCATCACAGACGCCATCCACCGGATGCGCCGTGTGACGCCTGGCGCGCTGATGGCAAAGTGCTCACGGGAGCACGCGGCTCGGTGGTTTTCGGCCACGGCGCATGGTGGCACACGGCACGACCCAATCGGACCGAGACGTCCCGTTCCTGCTTGCTGGGTATGTACATCATGCCATGGTTCCTGCCGCAGGAAAACATGGGAGCACAGCTGGCGGAGCTCACGCAACCCACGGCGCTGGTGCAGCAGTTGCTTGGCGCCAAACAGCATCGGCCGAACACCGTGGGAGCATAGGGGAGCAGACCCGCATCTCGGCTCATGCCTGGATCCACCACGACAGGGCTCCGTCGCCCGTAGCGCAGCGCCCCGTTGTCAGCAGTGAACCCAGCCCGTTTCTTTCAACGCCCACCCATCCCATACCGGACACAAACCATGACAACGTCCTACCGAGTCGAGCGCCGCGTTGACGTGCGTGTACCCATGCGAGACGGTGTCGAACTATCAACGGACATCTTTCTACCTCGTGATGCGGGCCGTTGTCCCGCCGTGCTGTTGCGCACACCGTACAGCAACAACAACGAGCAGCTCATCGACAAGGGTGTTCGCCTCGCCAGTGCCGGATATGCCTGCATCATCCAGGATGTACGGGGTCGCTGGGACTCCGGGGGCGATTACTACCCCTTCCTGCACGAGGCGGACGACGGCTTCGACACGCAGCAATGGATCGGTGCGCAAGATTTCAGCGATGCCACGGTCGGGACGGCGGGAGCCTCGTATCTGGGCACCACACAGTGGCGCAGTGCGCCGCTGGGCAGTCAGTTCCTCAAGTGTATGGTGCCACGGGTCATATGCACCGACTACCACTCGGGGCTGCTCTATCCCGGGGGTGCCCTGCAGTTGAACGTCGCCATGACCTGGGGCATGCGGACCCACGCACACACGGGGCAGGACATCGACTTCCATCAGTGGTCGGAGGCATTTCGCCACCTGCCACTGCAGGACATCGATAAAGCGGCGGGGCGCGACCTTCCGTTCTGGCAGGATTGGATTGCCCATCCTGAGTACGGCGACTACTGGGAGCGGATGGACGACAGCAAGCGCTACGCCGAGATCACCGTGCCCGCCTTCAACATGGGAGGCTGGTACGATCTGTATGCCAATCAGACCTTCAGCAACTTCAATGGCCTGCGTCTCAATGGTGGCTCCAATGAGGCGCGGCAGAGCAAACTGATCGTCGGCCCCTGGCCGCCCGGACTCTCTGCCTCGACAAAGACAGGGGACGTCGACTTCGGGCAGGGCTCACTGGTCGATCTGGAGGCGGAAGAAATACGCTGGTTCGACCGCTGGTTGCGCGGCATCGACAACGGCATTGAGCACGAGGCGCCGTTGCGGCTGTTCCTGATGGGGGCCAACCGCTGGCGCGATGCCGACGCCTGGCCGCTGCCTGACACCGACTGGCAGACGTGGTTTCTGCACTCGGCAGGCCACGCCAATTCCGTCCTGGGTGACGGCATCCTGAGCCCGGAAACGCCAGCCGATGAACATCCCGATGAATTCATCTATGACCCGGCGTATCCCGTGCAGACGACGGGCGGCAACAACTGTTGCTCACCCCACATCGTGCCCTGGGGCCCGCATGATCAACGGGCGGTGGAAATGCGTGGCGATGTGCTCATCTACACAAGCCCGCCCATGCCTGAGGACACCGAGGTCACGGGGCCGATTGAGGTCGTACTCTACGCCGCCACCGACGGTCCGGATACGGACTTCACGGCCAAACTCGTAGACGTTGGCCCCGGTGGCTATGCCATGAATCTGTGTGATGGCATCCGCCGCGGCCGGTATCTGGAGAGCCGGCGCACGGCACGCCTGCTGGAGTCTGGCAAAGTCTACGAGTGGCGCATCGAGGTGGGCGTGACGGGCAACGTGTTTCTCAAGGGCCATCGGATCCGGCTGGAGATCTCATCCTCCAACTTCCCACGGTTTGACCGCAATCTGAACACCGGCGCCGAATACGGCACAACAACGGACATGCGCCGGGCTGGGCAGACGGTCCATCACAGTCGGGCCTACCCCTCACATGTTCGTCTGCCGGTGATTCCCGCGAAGTAGGGGCGTGTCTACGCTGGCGCCGGAGTTGGTGCTGAGCTGAGGCTCAGGCGCGGTCGTCGGGCCCCGCCAGATACATTCCGGCGCCACTGCGCCGGCCCCAGCCGAAGCGCGCCCCCGGTCCATTGACGGCGCAGGCCTGCAGCTTGTCCTCGTCAAAAGTGAAACCAAGGCCCGGCTCGTCGTTCAACAGGATCCAGCCATCCTCGATGCTGTGTGTGTGCGTCAACACCGCATCCCGCCCATTGTCGAGGACCTCCATCATCACATGATTCGGCAAGGTTGCCGCAACGTGCGCCATAAAATTTGCGGCACAGTTCATCATGGTGACGGGCGTCTCGTGAGCATAGGCCAGCGCCGCGATCTTACCGGCGCCGGTGATCCCCCCGCAACGGCTGCCGATGTTGAGCACGTCCACGGCACGGGCCGATAACAGCGGCAGCACTTCCTCGATGCTGTCGAGATTCTCCCCCGAAGCGACGGCGGCGCGCACGTTGTCACTCACCTTGCGCAGGCCCTCCACATCCCAGCGGCGCGCGGGCTCCTCGATCCAGGTGATATCGTACTGCTCCTCGATGACGTGCATATAGCGGATCGTCTGTTTCGGCGACCAGTACTCGTTTACGTCAACACAGAGCTCGGGTGTCTTGCCGGACGTTGCCAGCGCGTCACGCATGATGCCGATGCGCCGCATGTCGGTCTCCAGATCGAGGCCGATCTTGAGCTTGCCGGCGCCAACGCCCTGTGCCGCCATGCGCGTGTAGAAGGCGCGGATCTCGTCGTCGGACAGGCACATGTCTATGCCTGAGGCATAGGCGCGCACACGATTGCTGGACGCACCCAGCGTGCGCCACAGGGGTTCGTTGTTGATCCGCGCTTTCAGGTCCCACAAGGCGATGTCGATGCTGGCAATCGCCGCCGTATTGCTGCCGCGGTTGCCCGACTTGAAGACGTGATCGACCATGCGGTTCCAATGGCCAAGAACGCCACGCGGATCCTGGCCCATGAGCAGTGTCTCCACAAGCGTGTGGATCATGTCACGACCGCCACCCATGGAGATGCCACTGATGCCTTCGTCGGTATCGATGTACACCGCCAGTCCGGGCATCTGGTCGGAGCCGGATGGGCTATTGGCATCCGCAATGGGCCGCTGCATGGTCAGCTGATAGGGCACCGTGCGCACACCCGTGATCTTCATGGATTCTGCTTCGCCGTCCGCAGCAGCCACGCAGACATCGCGGTAAAAGCAGCGACGGCAGCAAGAATCAGTGCCATGCGCTGCCATGGTTCGCCCGTGGCCTGTCGCTCGGCGACGTTGCCAGCCAGCGTGCGCACCCACTCGAGCGTGGCCAGCACGAGAAACACACGTACCACTGTTACGGCCCAGGCCCTCCGTAGCAACAGCAGGGCGGGAATGGCGAGGCACAGCACGACGAGGCCTGTTGCACCTGTGCGCAGGAAGTGGGCGGCCAGCAGGATTGTGCTCAGGACAACGGGGATGATGCGCAGCATGACCACAAGATACAGGCTGCGCTCACGGACGGAACTGCCTTCGTACTATTACCACCATAGACCCTCGCCATCTGTCGCCGAGAGGCTCCATCCCATGCTGATGCTATCCGGACTCCTGTGCCCTCTGTTACTGGCCTCATCGCTGCTGGCCCTATCGCTGCTGGCCTCACCGTCTGCTGCTGCTGAACCCACCCAGCTGGGTGCGGCCCCTGCGGCGAACGCACTGTGGACGGCTTCCGTCTTCACCACACCCGGAGGCTTTCCCAGTGGCATCGAGGGCCCCGCCGTGGATGCTACGGGGACTCTCTACGCCGTCAATTTCGCCCGCAAGGGCACCGTCGGGAAAGTGACACCCACCGGGGTGGCGAGTCTCTTCGTCACCCTGCCGAAAGGCAGCACCGGCAACGGCATCCGCTTCGATGCGGCGGGCGACATGTTCATCGCCGACTACACCGGGCACAACATCCTGCGGGTCGACATGCAGACGCAGCAGATCACCGTCCACGCCCACGAAGCACAGATGCACCAACCCAATGACATCGCCATCAGCGCCGATGGCACACTCTACGCCAGCGATCCCAACTGGCGCGGCAACAGTGGACAATTGTGGCGCATCAGCGCGGACGGTACGGTGCTACGCCTGGAAGCCGACATGGGCACCACCAACGGCGTGGAGGTGAGTCCTGGCGACGACCGACTGTACGTCAATGAGTCTGCGCAACGGCGGGTGTGGGTCTATGACCTGTCCCCGGCCGGCACGATTTCGAACAAAAGGCTGCTCATCGAGTTCGCCGACTACGGTATGGATGGCATGCGTTGCGATGTCACGGGCAACCTCTATATCACGCGCAACGGCAAGGGCACCGTTGCTGTTGTCTCACCGTCGGGGACGCTGCTGCGTGAGGTGGCGTTGACGGGGAAATCCCCCAGCAACATCGCCTTCGGGGGCGCCGATGGCTGCACGGCGTACGTAACGCTGCAGGATGAAGGCAACATCGAGACCTTCCGCGTCGACCAACCGGGCCGGGCCTGGAAGCTGCGACAGCGATAAGCCTAGGCCGAC
>CALFPI010000481.1 GCA_937919035.1 uncultured Gemmatimonadaceae bacterium | reverse complement strand
ATGCGGGAGGCAATCCGGGATGCTGTCGAGGGCACCGCTTGCACCGATCGCGTCGTGGACCTCCACGTCTGGGCCATCGGTCCCGAACTCTACGCTGCGGCACTGTCAGTCGTCAGCGATACACCGATGCCCCCCGAAGATTACAGACGCAAGCTGCTGCAGATCGGCGTGGCGCATGCGACGATTGAGGTCCACCAATGCCCTCACGACGTCTGAGAACCCCCGCACAGATCCCTCCACTTCACGGGTGCCATGGCTGAGGTTCGTCTGCAGCCTCTGCGGCAGGCCACGCTCCATGCCGAAGCTCCCAGCAGCAACACGCCGCCGTCGCGGCCGGTAAAAATCGGCTGATTCTGGCCAACTGTGACTGACACTCTGACAATGCTTCCTCGAGGAACATCGACACGATCCCGACCGCAGGCTGTTGGATCGAAGAGGGATTGTCACGTTCATTCACAGGTGAATTGCTGCATGGCAACGGTGGGCGTGGTTCCTGGCATGCCCCTCAACCCAAAGCGCGGGAAGCACTCATGTCTCTCGAATTGATCGATCCGCAGACACATCGGCAGCTGTTTCTCGACGACTACGCTATCGAATCGATGGATGGCGTACGGCGGGTGCTGCATCCTCCGGAGCTGTGTGGTCCGCTGATTCGAGGTGGCTGCCAGAGTCGCACGACACCGTTGTGGAACCCGGAGAAGGGCCTGTGGGAGTGGTGGTTCATGGGCGGCGACAGGCACTATGCCACCTCTGCAGATGGCGAGAACTGGCAGGTCAGCGACAGCACACCCGTAGCCGGGGCACCACCGCTGTATCACGTCATCCGTGACGAGGCCGAAGCCGATCCTCAACGGCGCTACAAGGGACTGTTCGGCAGCAATGGGCGGCAGCTTGGGGTTTCGCCTGACGGCTTCGACTGGACCCTGCTGGAGACGGCCATCCCGAGTCAGGATGAGTCGCAGTTTACCCATGATGTTGCCAAGGGCCGGTTTCTCGCCTTCATCAAGCAAGGCACAGAGTGGGGCCGTTCCGTCTGGTTGAGCGAAAGCACAGACTTCCACCGGTTCACAGAACCCGAACTCATTTTCCACGCCGACGAGGTCGACTGGGAGAACTGTCGCCAGCGCGTCCGCAATATCATCGACAACCCCGCCTACCTGACGCCGCCCATCGTCGATGACGTCGACTACAAGGCCGAGATCTACAACATGGCGGTGCTGCCGTATCAGGGGATGTATATCGGCTTTCCCACGGTGTTCAACCCCATCGGGGCGATCCCGCCGCCGGCGACGAATTACACGCGTATCAATCAGATCGAGTTGGCCGTGTCCCGCGACCTGCGGCACTGGGACCGTCTCGCGGACCGTGAAGTCTTTATCGGTGTCGAGCCGTGGACGGGAGAGAACTACGGCACCAGCCAGTTGCTGGCTTCCGGAGCCCCCGTCGTGCGCGACAACGGTGAGATCTGGTGTTACTACAATGCCCTGCGCCTGCCGGGCAGTCGGGAGCAGTATCGGGAGTTCAACCGCAGCAAGGAGCTGTTTCGTCTGGGTGTGACGCAGGAGGCATTCGACGACGGCGGTGCCCTGTCGCTGGCGAAACTACCGCAGGACCGCTTTGTGGCCCTGGAGGCGGACGAGGCGGGACAGGTGCTGACGAAACCCTTCGGCCTGAAGGGGCAGGATGTCTACATCAACGCCGATGCCCAGTGGGGCAAGATCTATGTCGAAATTGCCGACGGTGAGACCCGCAAGGCGCATGCCGGGTTCTGGGTACCGCTGGAGGAGCCGGCACCATTCGTTGGCAACGAGGTGCGGGCGAAGGTGCAGTGGAAACCACCGCATAACATGGTCTTTGAGAAGCCCGTGCGGCTGCGGTTCTACCTGCACCAGGCGCGGCTCTATTCGTTCTGGCTCGAGTAGCCGGTTTCAGCAAGTCGAGTCCTCGTGATCGGTGATACGTGACCACACCAGCGTCGCCACCAGGGCGAAGTAGACGACGTAGTAGTAG
>CALFPI010000480.1 GCA_937919035.1 uncultured Gemmatimonadaceae bacterium | reverse complement strand
CACTGTGGAACACCAGATCCACACCGAACTCCAGCGGGCGCTGATTGATGGGCGTGGCGAATGTGCTGTCGATGAGGAGTCTGAGACGGTGCTCCCTGGCGAATGGAACCAGTGTCTCGAGATCCGCCACATGCAGATGCGGGTTGGTCGGTGACTCGGCGAAGAGGATGCGCGTTTCTGGCCGCACGGCCGCCTTCAGTGACTCAAAGTCACCCGGTTGTACCCGTGTGCACGAGATGTTGAATTTTCCCAACAGATCGCACAGTTGCACCGTACGTCGGTAGCAGTCCTCCATGATGATCATGTGCTGATCGGCGCGGAGCATGGCGAGCAGTACGGTGGTGATGGCGCTCATGCCGGAAGAGAACAGCAGGGCTGACTCCGCCGAATCGAGGGCGGCCAGTTTCTGCTCAGCCGCCTGGATGGTAGGGTTGCCGTAGCGCCCGTATTCAAAGTGTGTCGTCCGTCCCTGCTTGAAATCCTCAAACTCGTCCAGGCTGTCGAAGACGTAGGTAGAGGTCTGGGCAATCGGTTCGGTCAAGGCCTTGGCATGGCGCTGACGTTTCTCGCCGCCGTGTACGGACCACGTGGAGTCCCCCGCCCCCTGGCGGTGAGTATTGCGGGATGAGGCGTCGCTCATGAGGGCCTGGTCAATTTACACCGGAGGATTGGGGTAAGAAGGATTCCAGAGAACCGAGGATTGCGCCTCGGACCTGATCAAAATCAGCATCAATTTCGATGGGAGGGTTCACACGGGCAGGCGTAACATCAAAGTCCTGCAGTTGGTTCTGGTGGTATTTCACCTTGACCTCTGGGAACTTGAGGCCGTGGGCCGTGGACACGACGACAACCCGACTATCGGGAGTGATCACCCGACGGGCCAACAGTTTTTCGAGCGCTACCAGAGCGACGCCGGTGTGTGGGCAGGTAAACAGCCCGGTGCGATCGGCTCGAGCGCAGGCATCGGCGAGCTCGTCTTCTGTCGCCTCTTCGACAACGCCGTTGAACTGACGCATCACACGGATGGCGCGCTCCCAACTGACGGGGTCGCCGATACGGATCGCAGAGGCGAGAGTGTCTTTTGCTTCGACTGCCTCAAATGATTCAAAGTTCTTCAGCGAGCTCCTGTAGAGAGGATTCGCATTGGCCGCCTGGCCCACAGCGATGCCAGGGACCCGGTCGATCATGCCCATCTGCTGCATCTCGAGGAAGCCTTTCCCCAGAGCCGTAACGTTGCCCAGGTTTCCTCCGGGGATGATGACCCAGTCGGGCACATTCCAATCGAACTGCTGTACCATCTCAATGGCCACTGTCTTCTGGCCCTCGATGCGCAGAGAGTTCATCGAATTGGCGAGGTAGACGTTTTCTCTCTGGACGAGTTGCCGTACCAAGCGCATGCAACCATCAAAATCGGTCCGGATCGAAAGCGTCAACGCACCATTGGCGATGGGCTGGACGAGCTGCGATACGGAGATCTTGTCCTTGGGCAGCAGCACGACGACAGGGATGTTGGCCGCCGCTCCGTAGGCCGCCAGCGCCGCTGATGTATCGCCCGTTGAGGCGCAAACGATGGCCGGGATGTCCTGTCCGTCACAGCGCATCTGGTTGACCATCGAAACCAGGACCGTCATGCCGAGATCCTTGAAGGAACCCGTGTGACTGTTGCCACACTGCTTGATCCAGAGTTCCTTGAGGCCGAGTTCCCGTCCCAATCTTTCGGCCCAGAAGAGGTTGCTGCCCCCCTCGTACATGGACACGACGTTGCCATCTTCAACTTCGGGACAGACCATCTCCTTCTTGCCCCATACACCGCTGCCGTAGGGCCAGGTGGTGCGCATGTAGCGCTGCTCGAACAGATCTCTCCATTCCAGGCCCGAGCGCTGTTGCAGAGCGGCCATGTCGTGCCGCACCTCCATCAGACCACCACACTCACACTCGTAAATCACCTGATCGAGCGGATAACGTCTGTCTTGGCAGCGGATACATTCGAACCAGGCCTGAAAGCTCATGTCCATCAACCTGCGTTAACGTGAGACAGCATCGGGGCCCGGAGTTGAAGACGCCGGTTCGCGCGCGTGTGAGTCTGGTTTGTGGGTGGGAGAGACCGTTTGGAACACCCCAAAATCTACCGCAGGGGCCACATGGCGGCAAGGGTAACCCTTGCTGCGCAAAGGACATAGGAACGGGCGCGGGGCCAGATGCGGCGCCGCGCCCGTTGCCGGACAAGTGATATTTGCTCAGGCGGACATGTCAGCCGAAAAGGGCGTCGATTTCGTCCTGACTGATGGATTCCTCGTCGTCGTCCTCGTCCTCATCGGCGCCATTGGCTGACGCGTCCACAGGCTCGTCGTCTTTGCTGGCGTCATCATCCAACAAGGCGGTCATCTCATCTGTCGATATCCCGGCGCCGCTGTTGTCTTCTTCTTCTTCTAGTTCATCATCTTCGAGCAGGTCCCCAAGATCAACGTCATCACCGGCGTCCTCCTCTTCCTCGTCTTGCTCGTCTTCAAACAGTGCGTCGGAGAGTTCGGTGTCCTCTTCATCCTCGGCATCATCCTCGGCATCATCCTCGGCATCATCCTCGGCATCATCCT
>CALFPI010000479.1 GCA_937919035.1 uncultured Gemmatimonadaceae bacterium | reverse complement strand
GGATCACTGCCTTACGTGCCGGGCCTGGAATCCGGGGCGCCAGCCTTCGCGTAACAGAGGCTTGCAGCGTCGGCCACACCCAGCTGGGTATAGGTATCCCCCAGTCGGCGGAACGCATCCGCGTCGTCCGGGGCGCCCCTCAGGACCGCCTCGAACTGAGCCACTGCGTCCCAGAATCGCTGCTGACTGAAGTACAACTCGCCCAGACAGCGATGTGGCCTCAGATCCTGCCCCTCTCGTTGTGCGAGGGCAATCTGGAAGGCCATTTCCGCGCAGCGGGGCAGGTTTCGCCGGATCAAGGCAGCCCCCAGCTGAATGAACGATTCCGCCAGCGCCGATCGGGTCAACTCCGTGGCTACGGGCCCCGCCTCAGCAACGGCAGACAGGATCTGGCGAGCCAGCTGCGGATCCCACGTCCCCAGTGCCTGCCGGGCGCTCAGGAGCCCGAGTTCGATATCCAACAGGCCTGGTTGTGCCGCCAGGACCTCCTCGAAGCGGATTACGGCCTCGGCGTGCCGCCCTGCCATCAGATACAGGTGCCCGAGATTGGCGCGTGCATCTGTGTGTTCCGGATCGAGCCCCAGAACAGCGACGTAACGTGCTTCGGCGCCGTCGATGTCCCCTTGCGTCTTGGCGATGAAACCCAGATTCAGCAGGGCCCGGATCCGCGCATCCGTGCGGGCCGCTCCGACGACCAGGAGAACCTGCTCGAATTGCTGGCGGGACTCGTCAAAGCGCCCCGCTTCCAGATGCAGCATGCCCAGATTGAACAGATGCCGTGGATGGCGCGCCTCGATGGCCAGCGCACCCGAAAGCGCCACCAGAGCCTTCTCAGGCGCCCCGGCCTCCTTGTAGATTTCCGCCAGTTGCCCGAGAGCCTCGCTGCGGCGGGCCACAGGGACCTCTGCTGCCTGCCGCAGCGACTGATCTGCTGCGTCGATCTGCCCGAGCCCGGCCTGAGCCCGGCCCAGTACATGCAGCGTCGAATAGCGCAATTCGTTCTGATCGATCGGAAAGAATGTCATCTGGGCCCGATCCCGCCTCAGCACCTTCTGCGCGTACTGCACAGATTCGGCCGCCTGACCAAGTTCGAGCAACACCTCAGCCAGGGAGAACTGAGTCAGGACGAAGTCTGAGTCGACTTCCTCCGCCTGCCGCAGCCAGCTCATGGCCAGGGCGAGATCGTCCAATTTGTGCCACGTGCGCCCCAGGAAGAGCAAGGATGTCGTGAGAATGACGAAATTGCGATCGCGCCGGCAGTCGCTGTCTTCGACGATGATTCGATACTGCTCGGCCGCCTCCTGCAGGCGACCTGTTGTGTGGTAGGTCAGGGCCACGTGGGAACGGACGATGTAGTCCTCGGGGTGACCCGTTAGCCAGCCCTCCATGATCCGCAGATAGCGATCCTTCTTTTCCGACACGATCTCAGGTGTCGTATACCCCGTGTGAACAACACGAACTGGCGTCGGCACCATCTCGACACCGAGCCGGGCAAGCGATGGTGTCACTTGCTCATGAATCGGCATCTCGAAACGGATCCCCGGCAGATTGGGGAACAGTCGCATCTGCAGGCACGACACGCTCTCGTAGCCCTGGTCGTCGAGGACGAAGAAATAGCCGCGGTCCGGGGAGCCGACGACGAGTTGCCGGATGGTATCGATGTATTCCGCCGGCAGGCGGTCATCGGCGTCGAGCCACAGGATCCAGTCCCCCGTGGCCATTTTCAGCGATTCGTTGCGCGCCGCCGAGAAATCATCACACCAGTCAAAATGCCCGATGCGGGCCCCGTACTCGCGGGCGATCTCAATCGTCCGGTCCTTCGATCCCGTATCGATGACAACGATCTCATCGACGGCATCCGTGGCGGATGCGAGGCACTCTCCTATACGGGCCTCTTCATCCCGAACAATCATACAGAGAGTCACCCGCGCGCCCTCATTGACTGCGACGGGCGGCACAAAATCGGCAGCCGCTGTGCCACCGGCAGCAACGGCCTGACTCGGGCGCAGTTGTCGCAGCGCCTGTGGTGCTTCGGCTCGATCGGGTTGCGCCCGATGGGCTGCCTCAAAAGCCTTTACCGCTTCATCGATGCGTCCCAGACAGCTGAGGGACTCGCCGAGGAAGTAGTGCGCCGTGTAGTCGATGACGGCTCGATCCAGCGGAAACGTACCGTCAAGGTTCCCCGCCAGCCCCAGGCGCAGATGCCGCACTGCATCTGCGTAGGCCCCAGCTTTGGTCAAAGCATCACCGAGGGAGACGTGAGCGAACACATCGGTGCCATCCATCTCGATGGCCGCCTCGAAATCCGTGATCGAGTCCTGCCAGTTGCCCATTTCCAGCCGACAACGGCCGCGAAAAACCAACGCATGGCGCCGCAGCGACCGGGGGCGCACGTCGTTGCCCGCAGCCAGAACACGCTCAAAGAATATCAGGGCCTGCTCTCGCAGTCCCGAGGAGTACGCCGTATGTCCCAGTCGGAAACAGACATCGAGGTCCTCAGGATGCTGCGTCAGCCACGACTCCATCAGCAGGCGATAGCGCTCGGCCTTGTGTTGCACCGTCAATGGATCGGCATATCCGGTATGCATGACACACACGTCGGTCGTACGTACCTCTACGCCTTCTCGCTCCAGAGCCGGCATCACCGTCTCGTGCACAGGCCGTGAAAAACGGATGCCTGGACGATTCGGAAACATCTTCACCTGACGGAAGCTGCTGTTGTCGGATCCCCCTGTGTTGATGAGAGAAAAGGACAGCGCGATATCAGGCGACAGTTGCCGCGCCCGCTGCACCTTGTGCAGGTCTTCCGGCAGCAGGTAGTCGTCGGCGTCCATCCACAGGATCCATTCACCTGTGGCCATCTCGAGAGATGCGTTCCGTGCTGCAGCAAAGTCATCACACCAGTCAAAATGCGTCAGGCGGGCACCGTGTCGGCGTGCCACCTCCATGCTGGCATCCGCAGACCCGGTGTCGACGACGATGATCTCATCAACAGCGGCTTTGACACTTTGCAGACAGCGGTCGAGGTCATCGGCGCCATCTTTGACAATGATGCACAGACTGAGCCGATGTCCAGCAATCATCGGTGTCGCCGGCGGTGCCTGCAGGCGCTGTTCGAGCCGGTGAAGATTTGCGGCAATGACGGTATTGTCGGGGGCCAGCCCTGCAGCGCGCTGGTAGGCCTGTTGTGCCTCGTCCGTACGTCCGAGCCGTCCGAGCAGACTGCCGATATTGTTGTGCGCCTGGAAGGACGCAGGAAAGTGTTCGGCCACCCTATTATAGACGGCAAGCGCCTGATCGAGATGGTGCAACCGATCAAGAACATCGCCGTGCACGAGACCGGCGTTCTCTTCCTCCAGATAGATATGTCCATCCGTTCCACCCGTGTCGATGGCGGCTGTCACGGTCTCGATCTCGACCAGGGCTTCTTCGAGTCGTCCGGCATCGCGATAGGCAATCGCCAGTTCGTAGCGGGCCCGAAGATCATCGGGCGTCTCGCGCACCTTGCGTTCACCCGC
>CALFPI010000478.1 GCA_937919035.1 uncultured Gemmatimonadaceae bacterium | reverse complement strand
CGAGGCTGCCTGAGATCCTCGGCGACCTGGCGACCTGGCTGGGGAGGGGGAAGGGGCCTCGGTATGCGCTGTTGGTCCTGATCGGCAGCTGCTGGACGGCTGCGGCTGCCTCGTGCTACACAAAACCAGGCTCGTGTTACCACATGCAGCGCAATCCACGACCTTGAACCAATTGCATCGACCAGGCCGGCCTCAATGAGCCTTGTCCGAGGGCACCAGACGCACGATAATGGGCCCTTGTAATTCCTATCCGTCTGAACGGCCGAATGGACGTGGAGCCGTCGTGCTCTGGATTGAACAGGGGGAGAAGCGCGTCCGCTTGCTACAGGAGATCGGGATATTGCCCCTTGCCGATCAGCAGCTTCTGATCGGCTCCAATGCAGCCGATTGGGCGATAGAGGGTAGCAGGAGGATCGAACCGACACTGGGAGCCGGCACCGAGCGCTACCACGACCAAGCATCCCGAGCTTTTGTGGCCTCACCCGAACTGGGGCCCTGGACGCTCAGATTCGTCCCGCCCACAGCCGTAGAACCCTGGGGGTTTCAGACGCTTCGCCTTGCCTTCCACCCAGGGGATGTGACACAGGGGACCTTCCTTGCCGTGCTGATCAACGATTCTTCCAACCAGGCGAAAGCGGGTCCCATCCACTTGTTGAGGGCCAAGCCAGGGCAGCCGAGCGTAGCTCTGGACACGAATGACTGGCAAATCGTAGAAATACCCATGGATCAACTGGTCCCGCTGGATCGCTTCGCCCAGCCAGGGCCAATCGAGTCGATCCGCCTGGTCGGCGATCTGGCAGGCACCTTCTATCTCGACGATCTGCGCCTGATTGCCGCCACGCCAGCGTCAGAAACCGAAACCGTAGTTACGATGCACAGCACCTCAGCGCCAACAGAAAGCTCACTGGGACAGAACTTTCCCAACCCCTTCAACAGTGCAACCCAGATCAATATCTCCCTGCCAACACCTGGCGTAGCCAATCTGGCCATCTACAGTCTGGTCGGCCAGAGGGTGGTGACACTCATGAACGGCCTGCATCCGGCAGGTACCTATATGGTGCATTGGGATGGCCGGGATGAACTCGGGCAGGCACAGGCCAGCGGCGTATACATCTACCGATTGAGCGTGGGAAGACAGACAGAGACGCGGAAGCTGCTGCTGTTGCAGTGAAGGCGAGAGCCACCCGGACTCGGTGTCTAGGTGGCTCGGCGAGGATGGCCTACGGACTGGACGACGTACCCGGTCGCACCTGCAGCGATACAACTTCGCACGATGTCTCCTTCGCGAACCCCGGCCAGCACGATGATGGGGGTTTTCTCGAAACAACTGTCCTCACGCAATTCTGCGAGCACGGCAAGACCATCCTTCTTCGGCATCTTGACATCCAGAATGATGACGTCGGGCTCACGGTGCCTGGGAACTCCAGGACCATTTCTCCATCTTTCGCCTTGACCACGAAATGGCCAAAACTCGGGACAACACGGGCCAATATCTCGACCACAAAAGGAGAACCGTCGACTCCGAGGACGGTCGGCTTCCGTTCATTCATGCGTCGGCCTTCAGGAATGTGGTGACTCATAGCGGTGGCACTGAGCGGATTCCTGCAACGTAGGGTAACACGGGGACCGATTTAAACGACTAGAGATCAGCAAATCGCCCCCCGATCCCAGGCGAGATCGGGGGGCTGTTCTCATTTCTGCATAAGCTCTGCTACTGGCTGAGCACGACGTGGTCGATGCAGATGGAGTCGGAGTCATTCGACTCGTTGATCTCAACCCGCGCGATGGCGGCGGTGTAGGAGACGACACCGATGAACTGATGGTTGGGGTAGATCGCCGCGGGCAGAGGCTGCAGGTGTTCGATCACATTGCCGTTGACGTCCTTGTAGAGGATGCCTTCACCAGGAGGCGGAGGATCGCCACCGGGATCCTGGTCGATCAGATAGAAGCCGATCGCCGCCCTTGGTGGGTCGAGCACGATGATGAGAGAGTCATCGTTGTTGTCGACGACACCATTGTTGTCGGCGGGGTCCAGCTCCGGCGTATATGGGGCCGATCCCATGGTCAGCGAATTGGGCCGACTCACAAAGAGATCCACCATGGGGTCATCCATGTGCGGCGGCGGATAGTGCTCGATTGTTGACACTGTGCGCAACGCAGCGCCAACGGGCGACATGAAGGTCGCTCCCAGGGTCTGCCACTCGGCGCCGGTCAGGGGGCCGCCGGCAAGCGACTTGTCGAGGTTGAACATCGGGTCAATCGCCGGTCCCCATGGCCAGGCGTCGAAGTTGATGATGACGACGTCATTGTTCAGCTCTGCGACGAAGTCATCGAAGTCCCAGTACGTCACCGGGGAGGCAGGGGCCAGTTCCGGCTCACCCGGCATGTTCAGTGGCGGTGGCGGTGGGGAGGGCATACGGACATCCGCAACCCAGGGATGCAGCTCAGCATCGCTGAGAGAGCCATCGTCATCTGTGTCCATCATCTTGAAGAAGATGTCCGCCAACCAGTGCTTGGCGGCTTCCGGATCGGCGGGCGGCTCGCCAGCATCTGCCGGGGGCTCGGCCTCCGGTGGCGGTGAGAGAATCACTTGAGGAGGATCCATCGGCGGCGGTGGATCCTGAGCGAGTGCGGGCACGACGAGTCCGACTGTGCAACACACCAGAACTGCGATTCGGTGCAACATCTGTTCACCTTCCTTGTTGCGAGCGACGTGTGGTGACTGCTGCGGGGTCAAGTCCCATTTTCAGTTGAAACGCACAGACTCGCGTGAAAGTGTCAGCCC
>CALFPI010000477.1 GCA_937919035.1 uncultured Gemmatimonadaceae bacterium | reverse complement strand
TACTCGAAGATGCCGACGCCGTCGGCAAGGCGGAGAACTCGGCTTGCGGTGATGTGCTGCATCTGTATCTAAAGATTGACGAATCGCGTGTGCAGGCGGCGCGCTTTCAGACCTTCGGCTGTGCTGTTGCGATCGCTGCCGGTTCGCGTCTCACCGAGATGGTCCTGGGTCTGACGCTTGCAGAACTTCGTGGCATCCGCCGTCAGGACGTGGCCGCCGCACTTGGTGGTTTGCCGCCGATGAAAGTGCATTGCTCGGTCCTGGCCGAAGACGCAATCCATGCTGCCCTGGAAGATTTTGGCAACCATTGAACAACCCACCCCCCGCAAAAGGATTCTGAACATGGCTTTCACACTACCCGCACTGCCGTATGGCCACGACGCCCTGCAGCCCATCATCGACAAGGCGACGATGGAGATCCACCACGGCAAGCATCACAATGCGTATGTCACCAACCTGAATGCCGCCTTGGAGGGCCATGCAGACCTGGCTTCCAAAAGCATCGAGGATCTCATCTCCAATCTGGATGCCGTGCCCGAAGCCATTCGTACCGCGGTGCGGAACAACGGCGGCGGTCACGCCAATCACAGTCTGTTCTGGCAGATCATGGCCCCGGAAGGTGAGCGCGGGGAGCCCTCGGCCGCGTTTCTCAAAGCCGCCGAAGCAGGCTTCGGTAGCGGCGACGCCGCCAAAGAGGCCTTCAGCAAGGCTGGCGCCACACGTTTCGGCAGTGGCTGGGCGTGGTGTGTGATCAAGGACGGCAAGATGGGCATCATGAGTACGGCCAATCAGGACAACCCATTGATGACGGGAGAGGGCACACCCATCATCGGCCTCGACGTGTGGGAGCATGCCTACTACCTGAACTACCAGAATCGGCGGCCCGATTACATCGCCGCCTGGCACGATGTGATCAACTGGAACGAAGTGAATCGCCGTTTCGACGAGGCGATGTAGCCCCGGATCCGTCGTCGCCACCCCGTCAGGGGTGGCGACACACGCGCATTTCTCCAAGTTTCAGTTCACTTCTTCCGTTGGCCTCTTCCGTTCAGGATTATCTGACGATGGCGCTTCAACCTGGCGATCGAGCCATGCACCCCCAACATCCCCTCCATCCTGCACCTGAACGGAGGCCAAGTGATGGCCATTGATGGCGAAACGGAGACCTCGGCACGGACCGAGGTCGGTGCCGACGAAGACGGGTGTACATGCGCTGTCGACGAGCAACGCCCAGATCTCGACGACAGCCACCGTGACTTGCGTGATGACGAATTCTGGCGGCACGTTCCGGCATACGCCGAGTTGAGCGCTGCCGAATTCCACGATCACCGCTTCCAGAGCCGGAATTGTATCACCAGCGCGCGTAAGTTGCGCGAAGTCCTTCAGGATCGAGCTTCGGCAGCCTTTTACGCCGACGTAGAGGCCGGGGTGAAGCGCTCGACCATGAGTCTGCGACTGTCTCCTTACTTACTGTCTCTGATCAATTGGGACACGCCCGAGACCGATCCCATCCGGACGCAGTTTCTGCCACTGGCCTCGCGTTTTCGTCCCGATCATCCTGAACTGCATTTCGACTCACTGAACGAGCAGGCTGATTCTCCTGTCGCGGGGTTGACGCACCGCTATCGTGACCGGGCCCTGTTCCTGGCGCTTGATACCTGCCCGGTCTACTGCCGTTTCTGTACGCGCTCGTATTCGGTTGGTCTGGACACAGAAGGTGTGGAGAAGGTCCACTTCGGCGCGACACTGGAGCGTTGGGAACAGGCCTTTAGCTACATCCGTCAGCACCCCGAGATCGAGGATGTCGTCGTCAGTGGTGGTGATATGTACAACTTGAAAGCCGAGCAGGTGGAATTGCTGGGCCGAACACTGCTCGATATCGATCACATCCGCCGCTTCCGCTATGCGACCAAGGGGCCGGCGGTGATGCCGCAGAAACTGGTCAGCGATGACGACTGGGTAGAGGCCGTCGCCGGTGTGGCTGAGGAGGGACGTCGTCGGCACAAGCAAGTCTCTCTGCACACCCACTTCAATCATCCTGCTGAGATTACTGCAATCACCCAACAGGGACTCAATCGTCTGCTGGAGCGGGGCGTCATTGTGCGCAATCAGACCGTCCTGCAACGGGGTGTAAACGACAACGTGGCGGCAATGCGTGGTCTGATCCTGCGACTGTCCTATCTCAATGTGCAACCCTACTACGTCTTTGTGCATGACATGGTGCGTGGCGTCGAGGAGTTACGTACGACACTGCAGACGGCCATCGAGTTGGAGAAAGAGGTCCGGGGCGTGACGGCAGGCTACAACATTCCTGCCTTCGTGCTCGATACGATGGGTGGTGGCGGCAAGCGCCACGTGCACTCATACGAGCATTACGATCGCGAACAGGGAATTGGGGTGTTCACCAGCCCCGCCGTCCGGCCGGGACAACAGTTCTTCTACTTCGACCCGGTCGACGAACTCAATGCGGCCCAGCAGGCTCGCTGGGCCGACGCGGATGAGCGCCTGACCATGATAGAATCTGCCCGGCAGGCAGCGGCCCACTAGCGTCACACCGCTGCCAGCTCGGTGGGTCTGTATATTTGACGACATCGATCACAGCCTAGAAAAGCAGCTGACTCGGCGGGCCTGGATGTTGATTGTCGGACACGTTTGCCGGACACCTTTGCCGAACACCTTCTTGCTGAAACGGACGTCACGACATGGACACCTCCGTCATCCAGGGCGCAGACTTGTGGCTTGCAGTTCTTTGCGGCCTCGGTCTTTTGCTCGTGGGTGTCGGCCTTGGTTATTTCATCAGCCACCACCTGAAAAAGGTGCATCAACACCGACTCGAGGAAGAGGTCGAGGAGCGTGCGGTGCGGCGCCTGGCGGAGGACGAGCGCGCGCAGCGTATCGCCTTTCTCGAGGAAAAGGATGGCTGGTACCGGGTCAAGGCTGAGCAGGAACGCAAGATCGAGGAAGCCCTCGAAGCGCAGGTGAGGCGTGAGAAAGAGTTGGGGACGCGGGACCGCGAACTCGACAACCAGCGCGGCGATCTGCGCAAGGAGTGGACCCGCTATAAGAATCAGGAACGCCGCCTCGGGACGCGGGAGCGCGCCATCCGTGATACCGAGGTCGAGATGGAGGCGGTGAAGCGTGAGTTCCGTGAGAAGCTGGAACAGGCCGCCAATCTCACCGGGGATGAGGCGAAGGAGCAGTTGCTGGAACATCTGCAGGGCGAAGTCCGGGCCCGGGCGGCGGCAACGATCCGGGCGGAGCGGACCCGGGCCCGGGAAGAATCCGACAGGGAAGCCCGCAGGATCGTCGCCCAGGCGATCCAGCGCTGTGCCGTCGAAGAGGCCGAGCACGCCTCCACCTCCACCGTCACTCTGCCCAGCGAGAGCCTGAAGAGCCGGATCATCGGCAAGGAGGGGCGCAATGTTCGCGCCTTTGAGAACGCAACAGGTGTGAAGGTTGTCGTCGACGATACGCCCGACACGGTGCTGCTGTCTTCCTTTGACCCGCTGCGTCGGGAAGTGGCGTTACGCTCCATGGAGCGTCTCATCCGCGAGGGTGGATTTACTCCCAACCGTATCGAAGAGGTCGTCGTGGAGGCCAAGAAGGGCCTGGACGACGACATGGAGGACGCCGGTCGACGGGCCATGGTTGAGATTGGCGCCACTGAGTATCATCCGGATCTACCCGCCTCAGTGGGGCGACTGAAGTATCGGTACAGTTATGGGCAGAACCAGTTGCAGCACTGTCTGGAGGTGGCGCAATTGGCCGGTCTGATGGCGCTCGAAATCGGCCTTGATGCACCGCTGGCGCGGCGGGCGGGTCTGCTGCATGACATTGGCAAGACCGTCAGCCGGGAGATGGAAGGATCACACATCGATCTGGGTGTCGAGCTTGCCGATCGCTTCGAGGAACACCCTGTGGTTCGCGAGGTGATCGCAGAGAGCCATGAGGACCACGACCGTGTCGATCCCATCTGCTTCCTGGTAAAGGCGGCTGACGCCATCTCCTCAACCCGACCCGGGGGGCGCCGGGAAGACCTCGAGGGCTACGCTCGTCGCATCACGCGGCTGGAAGAGATCGCCAACTCTTTTGAGGGCGTCAAGGACGTGTTTGCCATCAATGCCGGACGCGAGATCCGGGTGATGGTGCGCGGG
>CALFPI010000476.1 GCA_937919035.1 uncultured Gemmatimonadaceae bacterium | reverse complement strand
GGTCGTTGATTCGGTCCTGTCGCTCATGCACCACCAGATGTCGCGCAAGGGGGTACGGGTCGCGGTGGAGATTCCCGCCGGCACACCGCTGGTCGCCGCAGATCGAGGTCAGTTGCAGCAGGTGTTGCTCAATCTGGTGATGAACGCCTGGCAGGCGATGCCGGCTGGGGGCGACCTGAGCATAGCGGCGCGAGCAACGGGGTACGGCGAACCTGCATCCGTGACGATCACCGTCACCGATACAGGCGAGGGCATTGATGCTGAGCAGTTGCCACGGGTCTTTGAGCCCTTCTACACCACCAAGGACGTCGGCGAAGGCACGGGCCTGGGGCTGGCGATCGTGCAGCGCATCGTGGAGGACCACGATGGCTCGATCGAGTTACGCAGTCAGCCGGGCCTTGGCACGGAGCTTGAGTTGCGTCTCCCCACGTGGGTCCAACGCCCCGAAGGAGGGCCGTACCATGACTGAGTCCCTACGAATTCTCGTCGTCGATGATGAGGAGCGCATGCGGCAGTTGCTGGTCAAGCTGCTGCAACGCGCCGGATATGAGGTCGAGCAGGCGCCCTGCGGTCGCGAAGCCCTGGCACTGACACGAGTGCAGGTTTTCGATCTCGTGCTCACCGACATCCGCATGCCCGAGATGGACGGCATGCAGTTGCTGCGGTTGCTCCGCGAAGAAAGACCGGAGACGGCGGTAGTGATGATGACGGCATTTGGTTCCGTCGACTCCGCCGTGCAGGCCATGAAGGAGGGGGCCTATCACTACATCAGCAAGCCCTTCCAGATGGATGAGGTCCTCATCGTCGTCGAGCGCGTCGTTGTCGAGGGGCGGCTGCGGCGTGAACTGGCGTCCATGCGATCCGCCCTGCAGGAACGCTACGGCTTTGACAACCTGGTGGGCAAAAGCAAGCCGATGCGGGTCGTCTACGATCTGGTCGAGCGTGTTGCTCCGAGCACGGCGACGGTGCTCATCCAGGGACGCAGCGGCACGGGCAAGGAATTGGTTGCGCGGGCAATCCACGTCAATAGTCCCCGTCACGATCAGCCCTTCGTGCCCGTCAACTGCAGCGCCATCCCCGCGGACCTTCTGGAGAGCGAACTCTTCGGCCACGTGAAGGGGTCCTTCACCGGGGCTGTGGCGGATCGCAAGGGCCTGTTCATGGACGCCGATGGCGGCACCCTGTTTCTCGACGAGATCGGCGACATGGGTAGCGACCTGCAGGCCAAATTGCTGCGCGTTCTGCAGGACCACAAGATCCGGCCCGTGGGAGGCACCAAAGAGGTGGTGGTCGATGTGCGTCTGGTGGCGGCGACCAACCAGATCCTGGAGCAGCGGGTGGCAGACGGGGCGTTCAGGGAAGATCTGTTCTTCCGACTCAACGTCATCCCCATTCAGCTGCCGGAATTGCGCCAGCGAGCCGAAGACATACCGCTGCTCGTCGACCATTTCCTTGTCCGCTATGGTGCTCAGAGCGCAGGCCATAAGCGGATCTCCCACGACGCGATGGCAGCGCTCGTACGCTACTCCTGGCCTGGCAACGTGCGTGAGTTGGAGAATGCTGTGGAGCGGGCCAGCGTGTTGTGTCGTGACGACGAAATCGGCCTGGCAGACCTGCCCGACAACGTACGCTCCGAACAAGGAGGCAGGCTGGCACGTCTGGTCCAGGACGAGGCCAGCCTGGCCGAGGTGGAGCGCGACTACGTGGAATTGGTCCTCGAGCGCCACGAGGGCAATCAGACGCGCGCCGCCGAAATCCTGGGTATCGACCGACGCACCCTCTATCGCAAACTGCAGAGCTGGCGCGAGGGATCGGTGTCAGGTCGCGAGCACTGATGACCCAGCACTGGCAAGCGTAGCAGATGTTGTGCAGTGGCACAGTCTTGGCCATCATGATGGAAAAGGCCAGTCTGTTCCCCAAGCCACTTGAGACCGGGGTTGGCCAGGACCATCGACTTTCTTCAAACGGACAAAGGGAAACAGCATGATGAGGTGGGCAGCATACGCGATTCTGGTGGCGGCCTTCGGTGCCGCTGCCTGGGGTGTTTACGGGCTCGTCCAACCAGATGCCGACGACGTGCGGCTGACACACCTGCGGGGACTCCAGATCCCCGCAGCCGGCGCCGCCCGGTTTGCCTTCCTGAAGAAGGAGATCCCTGACATCGTGTCGCAGGTGACGTGCTCCTGCTGCGCGAAGAAGTTGATCCAGTGTTACGAGGGTGCCTGTCCCGTCAGCTGTGGTCCCTGCAACGAGCAGGGCAAGATCACGTACAACATGCACGCGCATGGCCGCAGCGTAGCGGACATCCAGAAGTACATGGCGAAAAACCATCCAGTACATGCAGGCGCTGGCCGGATGTGAGTAGAGGCAGCGGGCAGAAGGTGCTGGCGAATTTCGCCATCTCCGGCGAGGCCAACGGTACAGGCAACCAACGGACAGGTAACGAAACATGACTCAGAGCAGCAGTTCCCGCGACCCAGTGTGCGGCATGGACGTGGACATCGACGCTGAGACCCCCCGGCACAGTCACGGCGGAAGGATGTACTACTTCTGTTGTGATGGTTGCCGCGCCGCTTTCGCCGCCGAACCGGAGAAGTATCTGCAGCTGGAAGAGCAGGCCCATGGCTGTTGCTGCCACGGCGACGAGCCCGCATCGGGGCACATCGATCCGGTATGCGGCATGACAGTCCTGCCGGAAGAAGCAGCCGGCACACACGAGCATGCAGGCGAGACCTACTACTTCTGTGGCACGGGTTGCCTGAAGAAGTTCGCTGCCGATCCGGCAGGCTGGTTGGCCGGGTCCGTTGCTGTCGAGACGGCACCACCCGGTGCGGAGTACACCTGTCCCATGCACCCCGACGTGCGACAGATCGGTCCGGGCACGTGCCCGGATTGTGGCATGGCTCTGGAGCCCAGTGTGGTCACGTTGAACGATGCGGAAGATCCCGAACTCATCGACATGCGCCGGCGGCTCTGGATCAGTGCCGCCCTGGCCCTGCCAGTGCTGGTGCTGGCCATGGGGGATCACATCCCGGGCAATCCGGTCAACAACTGGCTGTCACATGCCGGTAACATGTGGCTGCAATTTGCTCTGGCGACACCGGTGGTGCTCTGGGGCGGCTGGCCCTTCTTCGTGCGCGCCTGGCAGTCCGTGTACAACCGCAGCCCGAACATGTTCACCCTGATCGGGATTGGTGTCGGCGCAGCCTTCGGCTACAGCGTCGTTGCCGCACTGGTGCCCGATATATTCCCTGCGTCCTTCCGCGGCGACGGGGGTCTCGTGGCCGTCTATTTCGAGGCGGCGGCGGTGATCATCGCTCTGGTGCTGCTCGGTCAGGTGCTGGAACTGAAGGCACGCAGCCGTACGTCCTCGGCCCTAAAGGCCCTGCTGGGCCTGGTGCCACCCACGACGTTGCGCCTTGGCGACGATGGTACGGAAGAGGAAATCGAGCTGGAGCAGGTGCAGGTCGGCATGCGCCTGCGCGTGCGTCCCGGCGACAGCATCCCCGTAGATGGGGATGTCGTCGACGGCCACAGTTCCGTGGATGAATCGATGGTTTCCGGCGAACCGCTGCCGGTGGAGAAGATCGTCGGCATGGGGGTCACGGGTGGCACGGTGAATGGCACGGGCACGCTGGTGATCGAGGCGCAGCGGGTGGGTGCGGACACACTGTTGTCGCGCATCGTGCAGATGGTCGCCGACGCCCAGCGCAGCCGGGCACCGATCCAGCGGGTTGCCGACCGGGTCGCAGCCTGGTTCGTGCCCGCCGTCGTGCTGTCAGCGGTCCTCACCTTTGTCGTCTGGGCAGCCATCGGGCCCGAACCGGCCATGGCCTATGCCCTCGTCAATGCTGTGGCGGTGCTCATCATCGCCTGTCCCTGTGCGCTCGGGCTGGCGACACCCATGTCGATCATGGTGGGCACCGGCCGGGGCGCCGGTGCCGGTGTGCTGATCCGTAATGCCGAGGCTCTCGAGATCCTGGAGAAGGTCGACACGGTGGTGATCGACAAGACGGGCACGTTGACGGCGGGACGCCCGGAAGTGGTCGCTGTCGAAGTCATCGGCGGGATGACATCCGACGAGATCGTGCGTCTGGCAGCAAGCCTGGAACGTGGCAGTGAACATCCCCTGGCGGCAGCTGTTGTCGCCGCCGCCGCCACACGCCAGCTGGAACTGGTGTCACCGAGTGACTTCGAATCGATCACCGGCATGGGGGTCAAGGGTATGATCGATGGTCGGCGGGTCGCCCTTGGCAATGCGGCCCTGTTCGCGGCGGAAGGAATCGATGGAGCCGCCCTGCAGGCGCGGGCTGTGGCGCTCCGGGAGGAGGGCCATACGGTCGTGTCCGTTGCCGTCGACGGCCAACTTGCCGGTCTGCTCGGTGTCGCCGATCCGATCAAGGACTCCACGCCGGAGGCGATCCGGATGCTGCACGATGCGGGCCTGCGCATCGTCATGCTCACCGGCGACAACGAGGTGACGGCGCGCGCCGTTGCTCGTCAACTCGGTATCGACGATGTCGTCGCCGATGTGCTGCCCGAAGGCAAGAGTGCCGTCATCGAGAGGCTGCAGGCTGAGGGCTGTATCGTCGCCATGGCTGGTGATGGCATCAACGACGCGCCAGCCCTGGCGCGAGCCCACGTGGGCATCGCCATGGGCACCGGCACGGACGTGGCCATGGAGAGCGCCGGCATTACCCTCGTGCAGGGAGATCTGCGCGGCATCGCCCGCGCCCGTCGTCTCAGCCGCGGCACGATGCGCAACATCCGGCAGAATCTGTTTTTTGCTTTCGCCTACAACAGCCTTGGGGTGCCCATCGCCGCCGGGATACTCTATCCCTTCTTCGGCATTCTGTTGAGCCCGATCCTGGCCAGTGCGGCCATGACTTTCAGTTCGGTGTCCGTCATCAGCAACGCCCTGCGGCTGCGCCGGCTGGAGTTGTGAGGTCCGCCGGGGGTCAGTGCAGGACGAGAAAGCCTCCATCAGGTCGGGGGACAGCTGAGGCATGGCCCCAGATGGCGACACCGGCCGCCAGACGATCGGACTCAAGCACGCGACCATCGGCATCGAGCACCTGCCAGACCAGGTCGCCACCACGGTTCCAGCCCGTGCCCTCCGCCCAGACGATGAGCATGCGGCCCATGCTGTCTACGGCAACAGCAGGATGCTTGCGCTGTCCACCTTCGCCGGCAACGACATGTACGCTCCCGCCCGTGGTCTGCCAGTGGATCTGCCCCGCTGTCTCCCAGGCCAGTACGGCATCGTCACCCGTCGGCGTGATGGCGGCGGTGCTCATCGGGCAGGCCGCCAGTTCCCAGGGGCCCACCGTTTTCTGGGTGAAACTTGCGCCGCCGTCGACGGACGTCAGCAACTGCATATCACGATGAACCGATTCGGTGGCGGCACGATAGAGGATCCACAGGGCACCGTCGGCGCTGGCACCGGCACGCATGCCGCAACAGCCACAGGCGCCGGCTTCCAGCGGGTTGGCCCGCTCTTCAGCAGCGAAGGAACGACCCGAGTCGTGTGAGGCGGCGACGAAGAGGCGGCGCGTTGTCTCACCGTCATGGCCGGCATGCCAGGCGACGTAGACGCCACCGGCATCATCCGCAGCCAGCGAACCACCACCATCGAGGCCCGTTTCATGCTGCGTGACGTTGCGCTGCGGCTCGAAGCAGCCGGCACCGCAGGAACGTGTATACATCATCCCCGGTGCCTCGCGATCGGCCGACATCCAGGCCACATGCACACGCCCGGCGCCCACAGCCAGATGCCCGCCGCGGACCGTGCCCATGGCAATCACCGAGGCCGGCTGTGAGTTGATCCGAATGGCCGGCGTCCACGATACGGTGTCCCCATCGGCCAGGTGCGCCCGTCGGTAAAAGAGATCCCCTGCGGCTGGATCTCCGGCGAAGGAGATCAGGTGCAGCGTGCCCGCTGCATCAACGATGGCCTCCGGTTGCAGATCACCGTCGGGCGCCCGGCTCAAGTGTACGAGGGAGTTCTCGGCGGCAGCGGAGCCAACCGGCAGAAGGGTGCTGGCAACAACAAAGGCCACGGCAATGGCGCAACGTCTGGCGGCAGGGCGCATGTGTCATCCGGGGATCGAGGCGTGTCCAGGCGAGCGGACAAGATGCCCCCGGCGAGAGGATCGAGCAAGACGACAGCCATCCGGTCATCCCGGCACTGTTGCCGGGCGTCAGTCTTCGGTCGCCAACTGGACCGCGTCGAGATGGTATTTCGCCAGCAACCGGTGCAGGGACCGGCGGTCGATGCCCACCTGTTCGGCAGAGCGCGAGATGTTGCCCTTGAAGCGCTTCAGCACGTCGGCGATGTAGCGCCTCTCGAAGTCCTCGACAAGGCGTTCCTTGGCCTCTTTGAAGGGCAGATGCAGATAGAATCCAGGATGGTCGTCGGCATGGCTGATATCGGGCGTCGACACGGCGTGCGGCAGATCCTGCGGCAGGATGGTGTCGCCACTGGCCAGCACGAGGGCGCGCTCGATCACGTTCTGCAGTTCGCGCACGTTGCCGCGCCATTCGTGTGCCATCAGCATGTGCATCGCCTCGGGGCTGATGGTGGTCACCTCTTTGCCGTTTTTCTCGGCGAAGCGATGCAGGTAGTGCTCGGAAAGCAAAGGGATGTCGTCGCGCCGTTCACGCAGTGGCGGCAGATGGATGGGGAAGGTGTTGATGCGGTAGAACAGGTCCTCGCGGAACTCACCTTCCTCTACATGCTGTTCCAGATCGCGGTTGGTGGCACAGACCAGGCGGACATCGACTTCCTGCTCCTGGTTACTGCCGAGGCGACGGAAACGGCCGTCCTCGAGAACGCGCAGGAACTTGACCTGCAGGGCCTGCGGCAACTCACCCACCTCATCCATGAAGAAGGTGCCACCATTGGCCTCTTCCAGCAGGCCCGGCTTGGGTTTGGCGGCGCCAGTGAAGGCGCCCTTCTCATAGCCGAAGATCTCGCTCTCGACGAGGTTCTCGGGCAGGGCGCCACAGTTGATCGGCACGAAAGGGTGCCCGGCGCGACGACTGTGCGCATGGATGCTCTGGGCGATCAACTCCTTGCCCGTACCGGAAGCACCGGAGATGAGCACCGAAATGTCGGTGTCGGCGATCTTGCGGATCGATTCGAAGACCTGCACCATGCCGGCGCTCTTGCCAATGATGTTGTCGAAGCTGTACTGACGGCTGAGTTGCTCACGGAGGTTGCGGTTTTCGCGCCGCAGCGAGCGCTCTTCCAGAGCTCTTTCGATGACGATCAACAAGTGATCGGGGGTGAATGGCTTGGGCACGAAATTGGCCGCGCCCAGGCTCATGGCCTCGACGGCGTCCTCCACGGTACTGTACGCCGTCATCATGATGACCAGCACTTCGGGGTAATCAGCGCGCAGGACCCGCAACAGCTCCATGCCGCCCATGCCGGGCATCTTCAGATCCGTCAGCACAAGCTGGTACTCTTCCTCGGCGATCTTCTGCAGTCCCTCCTCTGCGGAGGCCGCGACACGGACCTCGTAGCCCTTGCTCTGCAGCAGCCTCTGGCAGCTGGCAGCAAGATCGACTTCGTCGTCGATAACGAGAATTCGGTCACTCGACATCGGGTGCCTCCGGAAGAAGACCGCCCTCGGGGGCGGCTGGCAACTGCAAGGTAAAGCGCGATCCCTCTCCAGGGACGCTCGACGCCTCGATGGCGCCGCCATGCTGTTCGATGATGGCAAAGCTGATCGTCAGGCCCAGACCGGTACCCTCACCGGGGTTCTTGGTCGTGTAGAACGGGTCGAACACGCGGTCGAGTTGCGTGTCGTCCATGCCGGTCCCCGTATCGGCGACAAAAACGGCGACGCGGTTGTTTTCGTACGCTGACCCGAAGGTGATGCGGCCACCATCAGGCATGGCATCCACGGCGTTGTTGACAAGATTGAGCAAAACCTGCTCGATACGGGCTCCTTCGGCGCGCACCCTGGGCAGGTCCGGTGCCAATGCAAGATCCACCTCGACGTGACGGCTGCGGAGAAACCCGTCCATCAGCTGTGCCGTTCGCAGCACGACCTGATTGACATCCAGAACCGTCATCTCTCCCGCTGACTCGGCCCGACGGGAGAAGGTCAGCAGAGCGGTGACAATGTGCCGGATCTTGTCGACCTGCCGCTGGATGACGTGCAGATCTTCCTGCGCCTCGATTTCCGTCGGGGCCAGGTTCCGGGACAATTCTGCAGTGCGCAGCAGAATGATTCCGGCCGGGTTGTTGATCTCGTGGGCGACACCCGCCGCCAACTCGCCTACGGCGGCCATCCGTGCCGCCTGCAACAGCTGCGTCTGGGACGCCTTCAATTCGTCCGTGCGCATGGCTATTTCACGCTCAAGATCCTGCCGGGCTGCGCCCAATGATCGGGACATGCCGTCCAGGGCCCGCGCCAACTGGCCGATCTCATCACGGCCGTCACTGTTGACGCGCCGCTGTAGCTGGCCGGCGCCCAGCTGGGTCGCCAGCTGGGTCAACTCTGTCAGGGGCCGGGTCAGCCGGTGCACGACGAGATAGATGGTGAACACGAGTCCCACCATCGTCCACACATCGAGCAGTACGTGGGTTCGCTGCAATTCGGACGAGCCCAACTGGTCCCAGATGACCCAGTTGCCAACCCCGAGAATCAGGAGGACGGCGGCGGACACCCATAGACTGATCTTCGAACTCAGGTTCACGGCAGCACCGGGCAGGGGATCGTAGCAAACGATTTGATCCCACAGGGTGCAATCTTCATGCCCGCAGAGACCACCGGGCAGAATCCTGTTTCTGTTGCCTACTTCCTGAGGTGATGGAAGATCAGGGGTAAACATAGGGACAAGGATGTCCCTATGGCTACTACATTGAGAGACTGTCGTGTCACAGCCGTGGAAGATAGGGACGCTCCTGCCCCAAGGAGGCAGGTCGACATCAGCGACTCTCGAGCTGGGCCTGAACGTGTTCGAGCAGGTCAGCGATGCCAATCGGCTTGCGCAATACGGGGCAACCCCGCCTGCGAACCTCTTCCCAATCAACGCGGCCATCGGTGTAGCCGGTCAAAATGATCAGGCGCAACGCCGGCTCATCGTCCAGCAGGGGAAAGCAGAAGTCAGGCCCCCGCCCATCCGGCAGCACGACATCGGACAGAATGAGATCAAAAGCTCCCTTCTGGTACTCCCGGGCGGCGGTCGCCAGGTCCTGACACGGGCTGACGGCATAGTGGTTCTTCTGCAGAATGCGCGTCATGCGGTCCCGCAGATCGGGATCGTCCTCGATCAGCAGAATACGCTCGCCATTGCCGGACTCGCCGTCTTCAGGGATGCCCTCCTCCTTGACCTCATCGGGACCCTTGCCGTGCCGCGGGAGATAGATCTGAAAGCGCGTCCCCTGACCTGGTTCAGAGTCGACCGCGAGCCAGCCCTCGTGCCCCTCGATAATGCCGTAGACAACGGCCAACCCCAGACCGGTACCCTTGCCCATCTCCTTGGTGGTGAAGAAGGGCTCAAAAATCCGCGCCCGCACGGCTTCATCCATGCCGTTGCCGTCGTCAGCGACACTGAGTCGGCAGAAGTGTCCCGGTGCGCCGCGACCGGTGCGCCGGCAGTCCTCCTCGCTGATGAGGACGTTTTCGGTGGCGATCCGCAAAATGCCGCCATCGGGCATGGCGTCACGCGCGTTGACGCAGAGGTTGATCAACACCTGGTCCAGGTTTCCCGGATCGGCCTCGATCGTACACTGCGCATCCGCCAGTTCCAGCCGGATCTCGACGTCTTCGCCGAGCAGGCGGGCCATCATCTTGCGCAATTCGTGCAGGTGCTCATTGAGATCCAGAGCCTGCGGCTTCATCCGTTGCCGGCGGCTGAACACGAGCAGCTGCCGTGTCAGATCCGCAGCGCGCAGCACTGTCTTGCGGACCTTCTGCAGATCCTCACGGATTTCCGGCTCGTCGACGTTGCCCAGGAGCATGTCGACATCGAAGAGGATGATGCCCAGCTGATTGTTGAAGTCGTGGGCGACACCACCTGCCAGCTGGCCGACGGATTCCATCTTCTGCGCCTGCAGAAGCTGTTCTTCCAGTTGCTTGCGTTTGGTTATGTCACGCACGACGCCGGTGAAGCGACGGCGGCCATCTTCGACGAATTCACCCACGGAGAGATCCATGGGAAAGGTCGAACCGTCGCGTCGGCGGCCCGTCACCTCACGGCCGACGCCGATGACTTTCGCCTCGCCGGTCTTTCGATACTGCGCCAGGTAGTCGTCGTGGCCCTCGTGATACGGGGACGGCATCAGCATCGACACATTGTTGCCGATGACCTCGTTGGCGGCATAGCCGAAGATGCGTGCCGCCGCCGGGTTGAAAGACTCGATACGTCCCGCCTCATCGATGGTGATGATGCCATCCACGACGTTGTCAACGACGGCCCGATAGCGGGTGTTCTCTTCCTGTATGCCATCCCGACGCTGCGCCAGTTCACGCCGCAGGGCGCGGACTTCCTGGAGCAGTTCGGGTGCTGCCTGTTCGTCCTTCGTGCGCCGGTCGTTGCTGCTGCGTCTTTCCTTGCTCATACGCCCGCGAGACTCCCGAGCCGGGCCCAGCCGGTGCGGCTGCCGCGCAAGGCATTATGATCCCTGAGCTGTAGAATCCTGCGGTCCAAGCGACGTCCCTTGCGCATGTTACGTGACTCCCCCTGCAGGACAAAGGCTGTCATGCAGGCGACGGCGAACCCGGCAGAGCCGAGGCCCGGTATAAGATACGCGATGATGAACCACTGGCCTGCAACGGACAGCGGACGGACTTCGCGGAAGCCGACGGCGTTCAAGAGGGCCAGGACGGCGGCGACAAAGTGGCGCAGGCGGGTCATAGAGGTACAATAATAGGTGTGATGACAATCCCCGGAACCCCTGCTCCCCTGCCAGCAGACTTCGAAGAGCGGCTGCAGCGCCTGCTCTCCGTCGACCAGCTGGCGGTCTGGCGAGCCGCCTATCTGGCGCCACCATCGGCAGCCTTTCGTGTCAATACTTTGCTGGCTGACGAGGACGCCGCTCTGGCGGAACTGGGCACCATCGGCCTGCAGCCACGACGCCTCGACTGGCCCGCCGAGGCCTGGATGGTAGATCCCGCCCAACGGCGGCTGTTGACGGACAGCCTCGCCGCCCGTGAGGGCCGGGTCTATGTACAAAGCCCTTCGAGTATGGTGCCCGTGGATGTACTCGACCCCCAGCCTGGGGAGGAGATCCTTGATCTGGCAGCGGCACCCGGCGGCAAGACCGTGCACATGGCGGCCCGCATGGGTAATGAGGGGCGGATCGGCGCCGTCGAGTCGGTCAAGGGGCGGTTCCATCGACTGCGGCGCAATCTGGAACGGTGCGGCGTGACCCTTGCCGACACCTATCTGGCGGATGGCTCCGGTGTGGGCCGCAAGGTGCCGGAGCGTTTTGATCGGGTGCTGCTGGATGCGCCATGTTCCTCGGAGGGGCGTTTCGCCGCGCACGATCCGGAGAGTTCCGCCTTCTGGAGCCTGAAAAAGATCCGTGAGATGACGCGCAAACAGAAGAAACTGTCTATTTCGGCGGTACAGGCCCTCAAGCCTGGCGGCGTCCTGGTCTACTGCACCTGCACCCTTGCTCCGGAAGAGAACGAAGCGATTGTCGATGATCTGTTACGCCGCTTCGACGGGGCTCTGGAAATGGAAGAAACAGGCATACCTCAGGCACAGATGCTGCCGGGGTTGCCAAGCTGGCATGGACGCGATTACGCGGAGCCAATCCGTCACTGCGCCCGAATCCTGCCGGATGGGACGCGCGAAGGCTTCTTTCTCGCCCGCATGCGCAAGACGGGACATACGCCGTGACAATCGGTCTGGTGCTTGTGGCCCTGCTTGCGGCTGTAGCTTGCGGCGATGGCAGTTCACTGGGACCACGCCCGCCGCAGAGCTTGTATTCGGAGTGGGTCGTGGAGTCGGCGCCGGCGGGCATGGCCGAGAGCGTCATCGTCGATAGCGTTTTCTGGAACCCTGCGGTCCTGCTACCAACGGGTGACGACATGGTTTTCGAGGTGGAGGGGCCCTTTGCCATCCGCCTGCGGAACCTGGGCGAGACCGCGCTGGAATTGCGCTACGACCTGCGCTTTCTGGATGATGGCGGATTTCTGGTGGACCGCTTCATCCCCTTCGGCCAACCGGTCGCTCTGCCTGCCGGACAGGACCAGTTGCAGCAGGGCACATTCATAATTCGCAGCCCGCCGGACATCGGGCGTTTCGGTCTGGCGACGATGCAGATCGTCGCCCGTCTGCTGCAACCCGACCCGTAGATGGGCTGGGGCCCGGTGGAGTCGACGTGGCCCCGGACCCAGCGCATTCGACCGATGATCTGCATCATGTATGGGGAGCAGGCAACACCGGTCCCTTGACCTGTCCGCCGAAAAGCCCCTGTATCCCGATCTACCGTCCACTGACAGCACCCGAGGCAGCCATGTTATCCTGTGTTATTCACCATATGGAATCGAATTCCGGCCGTTGGCTACTGACGCG